>JAYYAX010000043.1:0-15162 GCA_036042925.1 Pseudomonadota bacterium | reverse complement strand
ACATAATATTAAAAACTTAATAATTCTTATTTTTAAAATAACTATATAAACCCAAATTTATTAATAAAAAAATATTTATATTACAAACTAACGATTTTTATTATATGTATTTAATTGGCATATTAATTTTTCTTAATAATTATAGACTAAACAATTCATTTTAATTACTTATGAGGAAAATTATGTACAAAATATTTAAGTTTTTATTAATTACTACTTTTTTAATAAGTGTCAGTAATTTAAAAGCTGATACTATTAAAGTAGGTGTTCTACATTCTTTGTCGGGCACTATGGCTATATCTGAAACTACTCTAAAAGATACAGTATTAATGCTAGTTGAGAAACAAAATAAAGCTGGAGGCCTTCTTGGAAAAAAATTAGAGGCAGTAGTTGTAGATCCAGCATCAGACTGGCCCTTATTTGCTGAAAAAGCTAAAGAACTTCTCACAGTTCAAAAAGTAGACGTAGTTTTTGGCTGCTGGACATCCGTTTCTAGAAAATCGGTTTTACCAGTTTTTGAAGAACTGAACGGATTATTATTTTATCCAGTCCAATATGAAGGAGAAGAGTCTTCAAAAAATGTCTTTTATACAGGAGCAGCTCCTAATCAGCAAGCAATACCAGCAGTTGATTATTTAGCTGCGCAAGGAGTAAAAAAATGGGTATTAGCGGGAACAGATTATGTTTATCCAAGGACAACAAATAAAATTTTAGAGAGCTATCTAAAAAATGTGTTAAATGTTTCTGAAAAGGATATCATGATAAATTATACGCCATTCGGACACTCAGATTGGCAAACCATTGTATCTGATATAAAAAAGTTCGGTATGGCTGGAAAAAAGACAGCCGTGGTTTCTACTATAAATGGCGATGCAAATGTTCCTTTTTATAAAGAACTAGGAAACCAAGGAATAAAGGCAGAAGATATACCAGTTGTAGCTTTTTCTGTAGGTGAGGAGGAATTATCAGGATTTGATACTTCTCCTTTGGTAGGTCATTTAGCTGCTTGGAATTACTTTATGTCAGCTGAAAGCGAAATTAATGATGCTTTTATAGAGGATTGGTTAAAATTTATTAAAGATGATAAAAGAGTTACTAATGATCCAATGGAAGCTCATGTAATTGGTTTTGATATGTGGGTAAAAGCAGTAGAGAAGGCAGGTACAACTGACGTAGACTCTGTAAGAGAATCAATGTACGGAATTACAGTCCCTAACTTAACTGGAGGTATGGCAGTGATGAATACAAACCATCATTTAACGAAACCAGTTTTAATAGGAGAAATTCAAGCAGACGGACAATTTGATATAGTTTGGTCTACTGATGGAGGAGTAATAGGTGATGCATGGACAGACTATTTACCTGAAAGTTCAAGGATAGTAGCTGACTGGACCAGTCCAATAAAATGTGGAAATTACAATATTGATACTGGAAAGTGTTCTGGACAAAATTACGAGTAAAGTTCTGACAAGGTCTTAGTTAATACATATAATACTAAGACCTTTTTTTTTAAATAAGAATCAGTTTTGAAATTTTATACAAAAATAGCATTTTTCTTTTTGAGCTTTTTTTTAATTGGTAATCTACATGCTAACAAAAGTTTAAAAGAAATAATTCTTAAATTAGATACAAAAGACTTTAAAGATAAAATTCTTGTAATAGAAGAAATTGCTAAAACTGATAATGACCTTAATCTACTTGTACTTAAGAGCATACTAGAAGGGAAGCTTTATATTAGAAAATCTGATAAATCTATTTTATTGGTAGATGTAAAGGATAGAAAATACTTTGCTTTTGATTTTTTTGATAATACAGAGCTAGGTGTTTTAAGTAAAAGAAAGTTAAAAAAGATAAAAATTAATAATAATTTAAGGAATATACTTTCTAATAAAATTGCTGTTATACAAATAACGAGGGGTAATAAAGAAGAAAAGATAAAGGCGATTTTGGAAATTATAAAGGATGGAAATTTTGAAACATTAAAAGTAATTAATACAGTTTTATTAACGGAAAATGATAACGATGTTATTAAATATTTTAATTTAGCTAAAAATACAATAATTGCGAGATATGGGAAAGATAGCGAAAGGATAGAAGCTATTAAATCATTAGCTGGTAACACTAACAATGACATAGTTAACATCTTAAAAGCTATATCCGAAAATAAATCACAACCAGAAGTTTTTACATTAGAAGCTCAGGAAGCTTATTATAAATCAATTCAGAATATAAAATTTAATAATATTATAAAAACAATTTTCTTTGGATTATCTTTAGGATCAGTTTTATTGCTTGCAGCAATTGGCTTAGCGATTACTTTTGGAGTTGTTGGAGTAATTAATATGGCACATGGTGAGCTTATAATGATTGGTGCTTACTGCACATATGTAGTACAACAAATAATCCCTAATAATACTTCTTTATCTATTATTTTAGCTATTCCCATAGCTTTTTTGTTTACAGGATGTGTAGGAATTATTATAGAAAGATTGGTAGTAAAAAACTTATATGGAAGACCACTTGAAACTTTATTGGCAACATTTGGTATCAGTTTAATACTTCAGCAAGTGGTAAGAAGTATATTCTCTCCATTAAATAAAACTGTATATTCGCCTGAGTGGATGTCAGGAATAATAAGTATTGGTGGCTTAGAGTTAACAAATAATAGATTTATAATAATTATTTTTACTATTCTAGTTTTTATGTTGGTAATTTATGTTTTAAAAAAAACCTTATTTGGTCTTCAAATGAGAGCAGTTACTCAAAATAGGAAAATGGCTTCTGCAATGGGAATAAATACTAAAAAAATTGATATGTTGACTTTTGCATTTGGATCTGGAGTAGCTGGGATAGCTGGTGTAGCACTAAGTCAAATTACAAATGTAGGGCCTAACTTAGGGCAAAATTATATTATTGATAGTTTTATGGTAGTAGTGTTTGGTGGTGTTGGAAACTTGTTTGGAACTTTAATTGGTGCTTTTGGATTAGGTTTAGGAAACAAACTTATAGAACCTTACGTAGGAGCAATAGTGAGTAAAATTTTTATTCTTTTATTTATAATTATTTTTATCCAATTTAGACCAAAAGGATTATTTTCTGTTAAGGGAAGAACGGCTGATGATTAAAGATTTTTTTTCAAAAGCAAACTTAGACAATTTTTATAAATTATTAAAATCAAGAGATCGAACCGGCGTGGTTTTAATATATATACTATTATTAGCAATAATAATTCTTCCTTTATTGCATATTTATCCGAGTGAAGATAATTTCTTTCATATAAATGGTTATACAATAAGTCTTTTAGGAAAGTATCTTTGTTTTGCATTACTTGCACTGTCACTTGATTTAGTTTGGGGTTATACAGGTATTCTCTCATTAGGACATGGAGCATTTTTTGGATTAGGTGGTTATATGATGGGAATGCACTTGATGAGAGAAATTGGTGATAGAGGTGTTTACGGAAATCCAATATTACCTGATTTTATGGTATTTTTAAATTGGCAAGAACTTCCTTGGTTTTGGCATGGATTTGATAGTTTTTATTTTGCATGCTTAATGATAGTTTTAGTTCCTGGATTTTTAGCATTGATATTTTCTGCACTTGCTTTTGGAAGTAGGGTAAGTGGTGTTTATTTTTCTATTATAACACAAGCTTTAGTGTTTACATTGATGCTAGCATTTTTTCAAAATGATTTTGGTTTTGGAGGAAATAATGGATTGACGGACTTTAAAGATATACTAGGAAAAGATATTAGTGCAAAGGAAACAAGAGGAGTCCTTTTCGCTTGCTCTGCAGCAATGTTGATACTGGGATATATGCTTTGCAGAAAGATTATTAGATCTAAAGTAGGATATATTTTAGTTGGTATTAGGGATAAAGAAAATAGAATGAGATTCTTAGGGTATAATACAACTATCTATAAAATTATCATTTTTACTATTTCTGCAATTTTGGCCGGAATTGCTGGAGCATTGTATGTTCCTCAAGTAGGTATAATTAATCCTGGAGAATTTTCTCCTATTAAATCTATTGAAATAGTTGTATGGGTTGCACTGGGAGGCAGAGGCTTTTTATATGGTGCAGTCATTGGTGCTATAGTCGTAAATATTTTAAAATCATTTTTAACAATTATCTCTCCAGAAATTTGGATATTATTCTTAGGACTAATTTTTATCTTAGTAACTATATATCTTCCTAATGGGCTAATAGGTATAAAAGGTTTTTTAAAAGGTTTATATGAAAAGAAATGAAATTATTTTAGACATTCAAGATGTTACTGTCAGTTTCGATGGTTTTAAGGCTTTAAACTCGCTTTCCTTAGAGATTGGAAAAAATAAAATGATAGCAATTATAGGTCCTAATGGAGCAGGAAAAACAACTCTTCAGGACGTGATAACTGGTAAAACAAAAGTTCATAATGGTAAAATTTATTTTAAAAATAATGACCTAAGTCAGTTTTCCGAACATGAGATAGCTAATATGGGAATAGGAAGAAAGTTCCAAAGACCAACTGTTATAGAGAATATTTCGGTATGGGATAATCTTCATATAGCATTAAAAACTAATAAAAGTTTTATCGCTTCTTTATTACATAAAATCTCAGAAGAGCAGTATAAAAAATTAATAGATACACTTCGTATCATTGATTTGGAAAACAAAAAAAGTTTGATAGCAAAACAACTTTCACATGGTGAAAAACAATGGCTTGAGATTGGTATGCTATTAATGCAGCAACCAGAGCTTTTATTGATAGACGAGCCAGTGGCTGGAATGACTGAAAAAGAAACTAGAAGTACCGCAAATTTATTAAAAAAAATTTCTAATGATAGAACGGTTTTAGTGGTTGAACATGATATGGACTTTGTAGAAAGTTTAAATGTAGAAATAGTAGTGCTACACGATGGAGGAGTATTAACTAGAGGTAAAATGAAAGAAGTAAAAACCAATCAACAAGTCATCGATGTATATTTAGGTAGATAAAAATGCTAACAGTAGAAAATATAACAGTAAAAATATCTAATTCAATAATTCTGAAGAATATTAATATGGTAGCAAAAGAAGGTTTTATCACGTGTATCATGGGAAAAAATGGTATGGGAAAGACGACTCTTTTAGAAACAATAGTAGGACACCATAGTTTATCTTCTGGAGAAATTAAACTTAAACATACCAATATAGAACAACTATCTCCATTTGAAAGGGCTAATTTAGGACTTTCTTACGTACCACAGGGAAGAGAAATATTTCCTCGATTGACAGTAAAAGAAAATCTTTTAACAGGGATTTCTAAAAGTAAGAATTTAGATTTAGAAGATAATGAGGTACTTTCTCTATTCCCAATTCTTAGAGAAATGCTTGATAGATATGGAGGAGATCTGTCTGGGGGACAGCAACAACAACTAGCAATAGCCAGAGCACTTTTAATGAAACCTAAAATTTTAATTTTAGACGAACCAACAGAAGGAATACAACCTTCAATTATTAAAAATATTAAAGATGTAATTTTTCATATTAAAAAAGTAAAAAAAACTAGTATAATTTTAGTTGAACAGTATTTCGATTTTGCTCAAGAACTTGCTGATGAAGTATTTATATTAGAGAGAGGAAAAATTGTCAAATTTGGTAAGGTAGAAATTTTAAATGAAAAAGGTGTAAAAAAAATATTATCTGTTTAGACAAATGGTAAAAAAAAAAAATAATGAACAAAGTACAAACTTTTTTGATTTAATGATAAATGATTTAGTTTATTCTAAATCATCTTCACATAGTGTCTTGAAAACAACAAATCCATTTTATTCGTTTTTTGAAAAAAAACTAAAAGAGAAACTAAATAAAATTAAAGATCAAAGATGTTTAGGATATATCAAAGCAAATGTAGGTAGTTATGATAAGAAAAAAGTATTTCTAGAGAGACATAGAGAACAAGGAAATCTTAAAGTTAGATTAATTAAGAATTATAATTTTAATGATGAATTAATAATAATTAATACCGCTGGAGGATTAACTAGTGGAGATGTAAACATACATAAAATTAAAGTTGATAACAATATAAAGCTCAACATAACAACACAATCAATGGAAAAAATTTATAATTGTAAAAATTTTTCAGCTAACAGTTACACAAACATTATAGTAGGCTCTAATTCTTATGTTTCTTGGATTCCGTTAGAAACAATTTTTTTTAATGGTGCAAATTTAAGAAGAAGAATTAATATAGATTTAGAATCAAAATCTAATTTTCTTGGAATAGAAACAATAATTTTTGGAAGAGAAGCTATGGGAGAAAAAGTTGAAAAAGGTATCTTAGATGATGCTTGGCAAATATATAAAAATGGAAAACTTCTTTATAGTGACTTTAATAGAATAAGCGGTAATATAAATAAAAAGCTTTCTAATGCATTAATAATGAAGGGAAATAATATTTTCTGTAATATAATTTTTATAGGAAAAAAAATAAAAACCTACGAGAAAAAAATATTAAGGTATATCGCCGACTCAGAGTTTTTTTCTGGTGTATCAATAGTAAATGGTGTTTTACTGCTGAAAATTCTTGTAAAAAATATTAATGAGATACGAAATTTCTTAGATAAGCTAATTTCTATTTTAGATGAAAATTATAACCTACCAAAACTATGGAATTCTTAGACGAGTATGAAACTATCGCCAAGAGAAAAAGATAAACTTTTAATTTCGCTAGCAGCTGACGTTGCTAGAAAAAGATTAAATAGGGGATTAAAGCTGAATTATCCAGAGGTCATTGCAATTATTAGTGACTTTGTATTGGAGGGTGCTAGGGATGGAAAGTCAGTTGCAGATTTAATGGAAACTGGTGGAACAATAATTAAAAGAAATCAAGTAATGGATGGTATCGACAATATAGTAAAAGAGGTACAAGTGGAAGCTACTTTTCCAGATGGTGTAAAATTAGTAACAATTCATAACCCAATTAGATAGTATGAAGCCAGGAGAATATATTATTATTAATGAAAGTTTAGAGATAAACTTGAAAAATAATCATATTAATTTGACTGTAGTTAATGAGGGAGACCGACCAATTCAAGTTGGAAGTCATTATCATTTCGCAGAGACAAATAGCTACCTAAAGTTTGATAGAAAACGCTCTTACGGAAAAAGATTAAATATACCAGCAGGTACCTCTATAAGATTTGAACCAGGACAAACTAAAAGTATAGAACTTGTAGATATTTTAGGAAAAAAAAAAATTGTAGGATTTAATCAATATTAAAACAAAAGGTAAATAAATGTCATATAAAATAAATAAAAAAGCTTATGCTGATATGTATGGACCAACAGTTGGCGACAAAATTAGATTAGCTGATACAAACTTAATTATAGAAATAGAAAAAGATTATGCCACTTATGGAGAAGAAGTAAAGTTTGGAGGAGGTAAAGTTATTAGAGATGGTATGGGTCAATCTCAATTTTCGAATGATCAGGGAGCAGTCGATACTGTTATCACAAATGCTATAATAATAGATTATTGGGGAATCGTCAAAGCAGATATAGGAGTAATCGATGGTAAGTTTTCAAAATTAGGAAAAGCCGGTAATCCAAATACTCAGGATAATGTAGATATAATTATAGGCCCTGGTACTGAAGTAATTGCTGCTGAAGGAAAAATAGTTACGCCAGGAGGTATAGATGCTCATATACATTTTATTTGTCCTCAACAAATAGATGAAGCACTTTCGAGTGGAATTACTACAATGCTAGGAGGTGGAACAGGACCGGCACACGGAACTACTGCTACAACTTGTACTCCTGGGCCATGGCATATTAGCAGAATGCTTCAAGCTGCTGAAGCTTTCCCTATGAATTTAGGATTTGCTGGAAAAGGAAACTCTTCTTTGGATATTCCATTAATTGAACAAATTAATGCGGGTGCGTGTTCGCTTAAATTACATGAGGATTGGGGAACTACTCCTGCTTGCATAAACAAAGCTTTAGAGATTGCCGATAAAAATGATATCCAAGTTATGATACACACTGATACATTAAACGAGTCAGGCTATGTTGAAAACACAATTAAGTCCTTTAAAAATAGAACTATTCATGCATATCATACAGAGGGAGCCGGAGGAGGTCATGCACCTGATATTATTAAACTATGTGGATTAAAAAATGTTATTCCTTCATCAACAAATCCCACTATGCCTTACACAGTAAATACTATTGATGAACATTTAGACATGCTTATGGTTTGTCATCATCTTGATAAAAATGTGCCAGAGGACATTGCATTCGCAGAAAGCAGAATTAGAAAAGAGACAATCGCTGCTGAGGATATTTTACATGATATGGGAGCTTTTTCTATTATAGCATCTGATAGTCAAGCAATGGGTAGAGTTGGAGAAGTTATAATTAGAACATGGCAAACAGCGCACAAAATGAAATCTCAAAGGGGAGTTCTCAAAGAGGAAAATTCTGATAACGACAACTTTAGAGTAAGAAGGTATATTTCAAAGTACACTATTAATCCTGCTATAGCTCATGGCATAAGTAATCATGTTGGCTCCATAGAAGTTGGCAAAAGGGCAGACTTTTGTATATGGGAAAGAGCTTTTTTTGGAGTTAAACCAGAAATGGTTTGTATAGGAGGAATAATTAGTTCAGCACAAATGGGAGACCCAAATGCTTCTATACCTACGCCACAACCAGTGCATTCAAGGAACATGTTTGGGGGGTATGGTAAATCAATTATCAAAAATTCTGTTATTTTTGTATCCGCAGCATCAATTAAAAACAATATTAAAGATAAGTTTGAACTTTCAAAGGAATTAGTTGCAGTACAAAACACTAGAGCAGGCATATCAAAAGAGTCTATGAAAAATAATAGTTTTATGCCCGTTATAGAAGTTGATCCAGAAACATATGAAGTAAAAGCAAACGGAGAAAAACTGGTTTGTGAGCCAGCAAGAGAACTTCCAATGACACAAAGATATTTTATGTACTAATGATTAAAGTAAAAAAAATAATTAATAATGATAAATGGAAACTAAAAGAAGATGATGAAATCAGTCTTGACCATTTAGAAAGAAACAGAAGGAGAATAAGATTACAAACAAAGAAAAAAGTAATTTTTTTGTTAGATGAAAAAAAATCAGTTTTTTTAATTAATGGTGCATTATTGATTTTAGCAAATAATTATAAAATTAAAGTAAAGGCAAAAAATGAAGACGTTTTAATGATAGAGTCTGTTAATAAAAAAAAATTATTAGTCTTTGCTTGGCATATAGGGAATAGACACATACCAGCAGAAATACATACTGATTATATATTAATTAAAAAGGATGCCGTGATTAGAAAAATGTTAAAATTATTAGGGGCTAAAGTAACGAAGAGAAAACTATCATTTACACCTGAATATGGAGCTTATCACAAGCATTAAATATGAAAAACTTTAACAGTATTCTTAAACTTCTTACCTGGAATAATCAGGCTTATCCAATTGGATCTTACAGCTTTTCTAGCGGATTAGAGTATGCTATTGAAATTAATTTAATAAGTACTGCAAAAGAATTACAGGATTGGTTAAAAAATCTATTAAAATTTGGTAATCTGCAATCTGATGCGATCTTACTTAAAGAAGCTTGGAAAATTAAAACCTGTAAGAAAGATAAGGATATTACTGACCTCAATAGGTTTGCAATTTCTTTAAATCAATCTAAAGAAAAATATATTGAAAGTTATGAACAAGGAAAATCATTTATTAAGATTTCTAAGGAGTCTTGGAGTCATAAATTTCCAAGAGAAAATTTAATGTTTCCTATAGCATATGCATGTTCTGCAGTGCAGGAAAATATATCTTTAGAAGATACGCTTTTAAGTTTCCTTCATTCTAACCTTTGTAATTTACTAGGAGCAGGAATAAAGTTATTGCCACTAGGTCAAACAGAAGGGCAAAAGATTCAATTGCAAATAAATAAATATATTGAAAAAGAGTACAAAAATATACTTAAAAAAGATCTTAATTATATTGGTAGTTGTGGTTGGGTTAATGATATTATATCGATGAAGCATGAGCATCAATTTACAAGGATATTTAGAACATGAAAAGAAACAAATATAATTATAATGGGCCTCTTAAAATAGGAATTGGTGGTCCTGTTGGATCAGGAAAAACAAGTTTACTTATTGAATTATGCAGAGAATTTAAAAAAAATTTTGAAATTTGTGCCATTACAAACGACATCTATACTAAAGAAGACGCTAAAATTCTTTTTAATTCAGGAGTATTAGATAAAAAAAGAATTTTAGGAGTAGAAACTGGAGGATGTCCGCACACTGCCATAAGAGAAGACGCCTCTATAAATATTTCTGCTATAGAAAAAATGAATAAAAGATTCCCAAAACTAGAAGTTTTATTCTTAGAATCAGGCGGAGATAACTTAGCAGCAACATTTAGTCCTGAACTAGTTGATATAACTATTTATGTAATTGACGTATCAGGTGGTGAAAAAATTCCTAGAAAAGGAGGTCCAGGTATAACAAAATCAGACTTTCTAGTTATTAATAAAGCAGACCTTTCATCAGTAGTAGGAGCATCTTTAGAAATAATGGATAAAGATACTGCTAAAATGAGAGAAAAAAAACCTTGGTCTTTCACTGAAGTAAAAAATGGTAAAGGTTTAGAACCTATTTATAATTTTATAATTAAAATGGGAGGTTTGCAAATTTAACTTTTTAGCAAGTAATATTTTTAAACAAAAACTTTATGACAGATAAATTTAGAGATTTTCTTATGACAGAATATGCAAGCAGAGTGGCAAAATCCGAGAGTATGGATTTTACTAAAGGTTACTATAAAAATAAAATTAAAGATCTTTCCTGGTACAATAGTAATAAAAATCTTATGCTTAAACATCAAAGATTTCTGAATTATATTTATTCTACTTTTGAAAAATATATTATTCATAGGAATATTATTATTTACTATTATGAAAAAATAGACTGCTCGATTTCTGTTCTTAATAAGACAGTTGATATATCTAGAACAGGGTTAACTAGAATAATCAATGAGTCTGTAGCAGAGGGATGGTTGTTTTCAAAAAAAAATCTAAAAAATAAGAGGCAAATGCTAATTTTACCAACTCAATTGCGTATTGAATTTTGGTTGTTGTATTGTAAAAGTAAATATGAAAAAGGAAAAACTGCTGGTTTGGCAGATGCACATAAGGCACTATACCATTATGATAAAAATCTTGAAAATTATACTAAAGATAATAATAAAAAATAATTATTAGAATCATTTGTACTGCTAAAACCCTTTCTAAATAAGACAAAAGCAAATTATCTAATATATATAACCCAAGGTTTCATAATACCTTATAAAATAACAGAATCTTTGAAATATATGTAACTTTGTGGGGACTATTAAAATCTACATAAATATCTATATTTGTCTGTAGGAGTTATAATGTTCAAATATTTACTTTTACTTACTTTTTTAATATCTGCAAGCTGCTTTGCTTGCGAAGATAAAATCTCAAAAGACAATAATAACGTTAATAACAAATTTTCTATTTGGTTAGGTAATAGCTCAGAATTTTCAAAAACTTTTTTTAAATCAAAATGTATTTTGGACCAATATTTAGTTGATCTTTCTCCAAAAAAAAAAAAGGTTAATAGCAAAACTTCTACTAAAATCATATGAATATGAGAAAAATGATAATGATCACTATAGTTTCTAATTACCCATATAAATATAGAAAAAGTTAATTAAATTTTATTTTTATAAAATCTCCCTTAAACCCTCTAAAATACACTTTATAAAATATCTTTTTCATCTATATTTCAGAGGGTTTTTTATTTTTTTATTTGGGTATAGTTTATTAATAATATAAGTTTGAAATATGTTCAAATATAACAATATCGTTAAAGTAAAAAATCTTACAAAACATTTTAAAAATGAGACAGCCTTAAATAATATAAGTTTTAATTTAAAATACAAAGAAACACTTGGTATATTAGGACCAAATGGGTCGGGAAAATCTACTACAATAGGTATATTATTAGGCTTGATAAAGGCATCGTCTGGTGATGTAGTAATAGATAATATTAATATTAATTCAAAGCATAGAACAAGGATTTTAGAGAAAATTAATTTTGCGTCCCCTTATACTGAATTACCAAAAAGACTATCTGTTAGGCAAAACTTAGAGATATATGCCAGGCTTTACAACGTCGTTGATATTAAAAAAAGGTTGGAGGAAATATTTCAATATTTTAATTTAGAAAAACTTTTAAATAAAAAGGTTGGAGAATTATCATCAGGTCAGAAAACCAGAGTATCTTTAGCTAAAGCATTATTAAATAAACCTAAATTATTGCTTCTTGATGAGCCTACCGCAAGCTTGGATCCAGTAACGGCAGAATTTCTTAGAGAATTTATCATAAATTACAAAAAAAAAAATGATATCTCGATAATATTTTCATCGCATAATATGTTAGAAGTTGAAAGATTATGTGATCAAATTCTTTTTTTAAGAAAAGGTAGGATTTTATTAAAAGGAACAGTTGTTGATATTCTTAGCAAGAATAAGAAAAGCAATTTACAAAAAATTTATTTTGATTTATTTAACAAATAGTATGAATTTTTATAGAATATATGGATTATGTTTACGTCATATCTATTTAATATTTGGTTCCTTTCCAAGAATTATTGATTTAATTTACTGGCCTTCTATTCAAATAATTTTGTGGGGCTTTATATCAAAGTTCTTTACTTTAAATTCAAATTATTACAGTGATACTGTTGGTATAATTCTTACTGCAGCAATTTTATATGATTTTCTGTTCAGGACAAGCATAAGCTACAATATTATGTTTTTAGAGGAAATATGGAGTAGAAACTTTACAAATTTATTCATTACCCCTTTAAAAATCAGTGAAATTATTACAGCTCTTTCCTTAACGGCGATCTTAAGAGCATTAATTGGATTAATTCCTGTATCATTATTTGCAATTTTCCTTTTTGGTGTATCTATATATAAATTAGGATTTATAATAATATTTTTGCTTTTAAATTTACATATTTTTGGTATTTGCTTAGGAATTTTAGTCTCAGCAGGGCTAATTAGATTTGGTCCGTCCTTTGAAAATATAGCTTGGGCTAGTTTATTTTTTTTGGCGCCTTTGGGATGTATTTACTACCCTCTTGATGTACTACCAAATTGGTTACAATATGTTGCAAATTCTCTTCCATTGGTTTATATATTCGAGGAAGTTCGAAATATAATCACTAATAATAATTTCTTAATAAAAAATATCTTATGTGCTACAGGATTAACACTCTTTTACTTTATAATTTCAATATCTATATTCTATATCTCCTTTTCAAAGGCAAGAAAAAAGGGTTCCCTAATGAATATGGGTGAATAGAAAATTTATTTTTATCAGTAAATCAGATCCTCAAAATCAATATCTTCTAATTTTTCAGCAGTCATTTCATAAATACTATTATATATTTCTTCTATTGGTGCTGTATTTTTTAAAATACCTTCTACAGCTATTGGCTGATACATATATCTTACTTTCTCTGGCTTTTTAAGTTTGATAAATATCATTTGATTTGGTGGCGGTGGTGGAACATGTATACACATTCCAGCATCAGGTACTAAGACAAACTCTTCTACTGTTAGCACTTCACCATAATCGAAATCTAAAGGAACCATAAAACCATCAATCCTTATTTTTTTTCCAATAATTTCTTTATTAATCATTAAGCCTGCATTCTCAACTTTTTTTAAAAAATCTTCGTCTTCCCACATTTCATCTGAAACTCCTTCTTCTGGAATAAAACTGTAAGCAAACTTAGGCACTAATTCAATCCATTTTAAGGTGGTATTATCTTTTGAAAAACTAGCAAGTGTTAGCAAAAAAAGACATCCTATAACTAAAAATTTTTTTGACTTTAATATCATTAAAATATTATATGCCATCATTTATTGAATTTCTATAGGCCTGAAGAGCAGGAAAAATGCTTACAGCAACTGAACTTAATAAAACTAATATTAAAAAGTAAAAATCTTTCATTGATAAAAATCTATTTTCTAAAAAAATTCCAAAGTTTTTGTCCAGAAAAGGAAAAAATATAAGACTCAGTAATTGAGTAAGTATAATAGAAATAAATATGCTGAAAACTGAGATAATTATCGCTTCAATAAGTAATAAACCAAAAATACTTGTTGGTGAAGCACCTACGACTCTAAATAAAGCCATTTCATTTCTTCTATGATTTAAGTTTGAGTACAAAATAGTAATTAATCCCATTAAGGCTGTAATAATAACCATTGCAGATATAGCCAGCATAATTTTTTCTGTAATAGACACTATTTCCCATAATTTTGACAGTGCTAGTCCTGGAATGACTGCCTGCAAAGGCTCTAGCTCAAAATTATTTATTTCTCGTTGCATCTGAAAAATCTTTATGGGAGATTTAATTTTAACGATAGCTGCAGTTATTTCCTTAGGATCAAGTCTTTTCACATTCCAATCAATTTTTGAGTCTCTTTTAGATGGTATTTTTACTCCGGTTTGCCAATCTTTGTGTATAACTTCTAATGCTTCAAGACTTACAATTACTAAACGATCAGCCGATGTTCCTGTTTTTTTTAGTATACCTTTTACTCTAAACGGAAATTCATCATGAAAGGATTGAGAAGATATACCATGTGCAATAATAATATTATCTTCTAGCTGATAATTAAGCGCCTTTTGAACGTCACTTCCAATTACAACGTCAAATATATTTTTTAATTTTTCGCCAGACGCAAACTCTAGTTTTTGTTTGTTCCTAAAACTAAAATATTTAAAATAATTATTATTTGTTCCCAATACTCTAAATTGTTTGTGACTGTCACCTAATGAAATAGGGATAGTCCACAATACTTCTGGATGTTTAGAAAATTTTTGATAACTGTCCCAACTTATATTGTTAGTCGGACTTCCTATCTGGAATAATGAGTATAATATAAGCTGAATTTCTCCTGATCTTGCTCCCAATATTATATCACCTGACTTGACGTTTCCAAAAAAGCTTTTTTTTGCTCCTAATCTGAGTGTATCTATTGAAAGATATAATGAGATTGACAATGTCAAGGATATAATAGTTAAAAGTATTGTAACCTTTCTATCTAATA
>JAYYAX010000042.1:0-5593 GCA_036042925.1 Pseudomonadota bacterium | reverse complement strand
ATTTATGAATCCTTATATTATCGATATTCTAAGATATTTATTGGAAAATAAATTTAAGGTTTTAGTATTATCTAATGGTATGAGACCAATCGAAATAAAGTTTAAGAAATTACTTGTATTGCCTAACTTGAATAATTTAACTATAAGGATTTCTGTTGATCATTTTAAAAAAAAAATTCATGAAAGTATAAGAGGAAGCAACACATGGAAAAAAGTTATTAAAAACCTGATTTGGTTAAGTAATAATGGTTTAAATTTGAATATTGCATCAAAGATAAAATCAGGAGAGTCAGAAAAATATCTCAGAGAGGGTTTTTATAAACTTTTTAAAAAAATTAAACTTAACATTGATCCCTATAATAAAAATGAATTAATTATATTTCCCTTAATGAATTATGAAAAAGCCTCAGTAGAAATAACACAAGATTGTTGGGAAATTTTAAATAAAAAGCCAGAAAGTATTATGTGCTCTAATTCACGCATGATAATAAAAAGAAAAGATGAAACTTTTACAAAAGTTTTACCTTGTACTCTAATAACAAAAGATAAAGAGTTTGAATTAGGTAATGATTTAGTTTCCTCAAAAAAAAAAGTATTTTTAAACCATCCTTTCTGTTCACAGTTTTGTGTTTTGGGAAACTCTAGTTGTAGTTAAATGATTAACTTAAGAATAGTTTTATTCTTTATAGGTATATTAATTAGTTCCTTAGGAATAGCTATGACTTTACCCCTTTTAATAGAAATTAAAAACTCTGAAATTAATGCTAAAAACTTTTTAGTTTCTACATCACTAATTTTATTTTTTGGAATAAGTTTGATACTTGCATTTAAAGAAGAAGAAAAAAAAGTAAACGTAAAAGACACTATATTAATTACAACCCTTTCATGGCCTATAATGATCATTTTATCTAGTTTACCTTTTTATTTAGATATTAATTGTGAGCATTTTATTGATGCGATTTTTGAAGCTACTTCTGGTCTTACAACTACTGGAGCAACTGTGTATCAGGAAGTTGAGAGTTTATCTTCGGGGATTTTAATATGGCGGGCCCTTCTTCAGTGGTTAGGCGGACTAGGTATTGTTATTTTTGCTATAGCAATTATACCGATTTTCAATATTGGTGGCATTAAACTGTTTACTCAAGACTGGAGCGAAAAACCTAGAGATCTTCACTACAGACCAAAAGAAATTGCTAAATTATTAGGTAGTATTTATATATCTTTTACTTTAATTATTATGATACTTTTGTATGCAAGTGGGCTGAGTTTTTTTGATGCCTTTAGTCATGCTTTAACAACAATTGCTACAGGTGGTTTCTCTACTAAATCGTCTTCCATTGGGCACTATAATAATATTTTTACAGAACTGATAATAATTCTTGGAATGATTGCAGCCAGTCTTCCCTTTACTTTATATATAGCATGCTTTAGAAAAAATTTTATAAGCCTTTTTGATAGTCAGGTACTATTGTTTTTTTCTCTAATAATATTTTTTGTTTTATCTATGTCTATTTGGGTTCACGTTAATAGTAATATCAATATTTTTTTAGCATTAAGACTATCATTATTTAATAGCATATCCATTATGACAGGAACAGGCTATTCAACAGAAAATTTTTCGAATTGGGGATATTTTGCGAACACCATGTTTCTAATAATGATGCTGATAGGGGGTTGCTCAGGTTCGACTACTGGAGGTTTAAAAATATTTAGAATTCAAGTGCTTTTGGCATTGGTTATTAAAGAACTTAAAGCAATCAGATCACCTAGAGCAATTAGCAATATAAATTTAAATAACATCAATATAAATGAGAATATTATAAACTCTGTAATGATAATATTTTTCTGTTTTATCTTTAGTATATTTTTAATTGCAAGTGTTTTTGTATATTATGATTATGATTTTATAACATCAATATCAGCTGCTGTTACTTCAGTTTCTGTAGTTGGTCCAGGATTAGGAAATATTATTGGTCCAGAAGAAAGCTTTGCTCTGTTACCTAATGCTCTCAAACTATTATTATCATTTGGGATGGTTTTAGGAAGGTTAGAATACTTGGCTTTTTTAATAATTTTAGCGCCAAAATTTTGGATTAAATAAAAATTTTTTCATATCCTCACCAATTTTTAAAATTACAGGAATAAATACTAAAACTAGTAATGTCGAGAAAAGAAGGCCAAATACTATCGTTATAGCCATGGGCTTTAAAAATTGAGCTTGCACACTCCCTTCAAATAATAATGGTGTTAAGCCAGCTATTGTTGTGAACGAAGTTAACATAACCGCTCTTAATCTCTCTTGAGCACCAGTTATTATTGCACTATTTAGATCTATACCCGTTTCTATTTTTTTATAAATATTTGATACCATAATAATAGAATCATTAATTACAATCCCTGATAAACCAAAGATAGCCACTAGTGATAGTATTGTAATATCAAAACCTGTAATCCAATGTCCTCCTATAACACCTATCAAAGTAAAAGGTATGATTGACATTATAGAAAATGGTAAAAAATAAGATTGAAAAATAAATGCTAAAATTACGTAAATCACACCTATTGCTAAAAAACCTCCTCTTTTCATATCACCAAAAGTTTCTTTTTGCTCCTCTGCTCTACCAGCTAGATACCACTCTAAATTAAAATTATTTTCTAATTTCTTTAAAATATTTACTCTTATTTCATTCATGATATCATCTGGATTTACAAGTATTTCATTTATCTCGCCTGTAACTGAGATTTCTCTATATCCATTGTTTCTTTTTATTGTAGAAAAGCTTTGGCTTTTTTTCATATTAGCAATTTCCGACATTGGAATGAGTGTTCCATTAGGTGATACAACTAGATGGGAATTAAAAGTATTTATATTCAACGCCTCTAGGTTGTTTCTTACTATTATCTCAATTTCATCTTCACCCCTAAAAAACTTAGTTACAGAAACACCATCAAAAATTGCTTTAATTTTTTTTGCTAAGTAACTGCTATTAAAACCTAAAATCTCAGCTTTTTCTGTTAAAGTAAACTCAATTTCCCTTTTCCCAATGGGAAGATTGTCTTTAATATTCGTCACTCCTTTTAATTTTAAAAGCTCACTTTGCACAAAGTTAGAAGCTTGTTTTAATTTATCTAAATCTGCACTTTGAGATCTAATTCTTATATCTATATCTAAACCCGGAGGACCTCCTTTTCTTTCTATTACAGTAAAACTATTTAAACCTATAGGTAAATCAATATTTTCTTTCCACTCCTCAATTAACTCATTAGTTCTTTTTTCCCTTTGTTCAGGACTCACTAACTCTACTATCATTCCACCTACATGGTCTCCAAACTCTTTAGTAGAAATTCTACTACCCCAAATAGGTTTTCCCACTATTCCGTATGTAGTCTTTACAATTTTAGTTTTATCTATTTCTTTTAATTTCTTCTCCAAAGTGTTTGAAAAGTCTATGGTATGTTTTTTTAAAGTTCCTGGAGAAAAACTAAAATTTACTAGTATAATTTGACTCTCTGGAGCAGGAAAAAAATAAAATTTAACATGTGAAAACTTTAGTAATGAAAATGATATTATTAAGAGGCATATTGAAACAAAAAATGTTTTATACTTGTATTTAATAGACAACATTAAAAAATTTAAAAATGTTTTTCTTTTAAAAATTTCAAGATATTTATTAAGGTTTAATCTTCTACTGCTATTTTTTGCATCTTCAACCAATGCCATTTTTATGTGCCCAGGAAGAACAAAAAAACATTCAAAAAGACTAGCTATTATTACACTGATTACAACTAAAGGGATTGCTTCTATAACTTGACCAATTACTCCTGAAATTAAAAAAACGGGAGCAAATCCAGCTATAGTTGTCAAAGAGGCTGCAGTGACAGGGCCTAGCATTCTTATTGCACCAACATAAGCTGCCTCAGAAGGACTTTTACCTAACTCACTTTGGTATTCTATATGTTCAGCAACAACTATTGAGTCATCAACGATAATACCGAGCATCATTATGAGAGCAAATAAGCTAATCATATTTATAGATTGTCCAGTTAATAACATAATTGCTAAGGTTACTGAAATCGCTGCCGGTATTCCAATAGCAACCCAAATAACAACCTTTAACCTTAAAAATAAAAATAATATTAATAAAACTAGTACTAATCCACCTAACCCATTCTTCAAGAGTAAATTAATTCTGTCTCTAATTGACTGTGATGACAGGTCGTATATTTTTATATTTATGTTTTTGTTAAGCTTAGCTTGGAGTTCATTTACAGTTCTCTCTAAAATTTTTGTGTTCTTAAGAACGTCACTTCCTAGAGATCTAAATACTTTTAATGTTATAGCTTTCTGTCCATTACTAAGCCCCTGACTATCTTTTTCACTAAAGGTTTCATATACACTAGCTATATCTTTTATTTTTAATTTACCACCATCTTTATTGATTATCTCAATATTTTCTATATCTAAAACTTTCTCTTTTTTACTAAATGTTCTTAGTTGAACAACGTTATTATTTTGAAAAATTCCAGAAGGAATATTTTTAATTTCTGGTTTTATTCTCATAGCAACTTCTTCTGGATCTAATTTATTAGATAAAAGAGAAATAGGGTCTAAATCAATATAGATAATTTGCTTTCTATACCCATCTATTTCAATTTTATCTATTCCATTATTAAGTAATTGATCCCTTAAACTGCCAGCAATTTTTTTTAATTGATTTTCATTAGAGGTTCCATTAATTAGTACTAAACCTATCTGTTCATAAGGAGTAATTAGTTTAATAACTGGCACATCTGCCTCTTCAGGAAAAGTGGTAATTGCATTAACCTCTCTTTCTACTTCGTTTAATGCATTTTTCATATCAGTACTAGCTTCATATTCTAAAATCACGTCTGCCAATCCTTCTCTAGCAGTAGACCTTGTACTTTTTACTTTATCTAAATATCTAACTTTATTTTCTAAGGGTTTAATTATTGCGTCCTCTATGTCTTTTGTACTAGCTCCTTTCCATTTAATACTGATGGATATATAATCAATGGAATAGTTAGGAAAAAACTGAGTATTTAATTGTTTAGCTGCGAATAAACCCAAAAATATCATTAACATTAAAAACAGATTTGGTGCTGTCTTGTGATTTAATATTTTAGTTATTATATTTAAATTCATCTTTTAGTTTTTAGAAATAACCTTTTTAAACAAATTTAAGTTATTAATCCTAGTCAAAATTATTTTTTTGTTATTAAGATTTTTTCCAGTAATGATAACTTTTTCTTTTGCAAAGCCTTCTACATTTACCTTTGTTCTTAATGCTTTATTTCCTTCTAGAACATAAATAAATGTATCTTCGTAAATACTATTTTCATCCACTAAAAAAGATTCTTGAAGTGTAGGACCTTGAATTACAACTTCTACAAAAACACCCGGCTTTATAGGATCATTCTCAGAAATTTCTTCTAGTTTTGCCTTAATATTCAATCCTGCTCTTTCTTTATTGATAGCACTATCTATATAAAAGACTTTTGCTGAATAACTTTTTTTATAATTAGATTTTTTCCAGAAAACTTGAGCCTCTTTTCCTAAAATATTACTTATTAG
>JAYYAX010000041.1:0-12155 GCA_036042925.1 Pseudomonadota bacterium | reverse complement strand
TGATTTTATTGAAATATTAATATTTATACCTTCAGGTGCAAGCAAGATTATACCTTTAATGTCTAGATGCTTAAGAGCTTTAAGTAATCTGTTTTTAAAATTAAAAACTTTTTTTATTTCAAAAAATTTGTAAAGTGATATTACATTATATGATAAAGTTTCCATTTTATTAAAAAGTAAATAATACATTATGAAGATAACAAAAAAAAACAAAACTGAAACAAAAAATCTTTTGCAAAGATGCAGAACATATTTTCTTACCGGTATAGCAGTTACTGCGCCCATTGGTATTACTATATATATTTCAATAATTTTTATTAACTTCATAGATAGAAATGTAAAAGATCTAGTGCCAATAGCATATAATCCAGATACCTATTTACCTTTCAATATTCCTGGAACAGGCCTTATAGTAGCTATATTTTCTCTTATAATAATAGGCTTTTTTACTGCTAGTTTTTTTGGAAAATTTTTTGTTGGCATAGGAGAAAAGCTTATTAATAAATTGCCGGTGTTTAGAAGCATATATAATGCGTTAAAACAAGTTTTTCAAACGGTTTTAGGGTCTTCATCAAAAGCTTTTAGAGAGGTGGTTTTAATAGAATATCCTAGGAAGGGAATTTGGGCCGTAGCATTTATTACTGCAAGTACATCAGGTGAGATAGCAGAAAAATTGAAAAGTAAATTTGTAAATGTATTTTTACCCACAACTCCTAACCCCACATCTGGATTTTTACTGGTTGTTCCTGAAAAAGACATAATAAAACTTAATATGAACATTGAACAAGGAATGAAGCTCGTAATTTCTGGCGGTATAATAACACCAGAATTCAAAAGAAAAAAACTAGCCAGCAGAAAGTAAATTAGATGCAGCATCTTTTTTAAACAACTTGAGAAGCATTTTAAGTTTTATACCACGTGCACTTTTTAGCATGGGATCAATCTTAATTAATTCTTTTGCTTCATCCATTGCTGTTTGTGCTAGTTGGTAATGGTATTCATAATTAAAAAACTTAAAGTCTTCTGATCCATATTGCTTTGTACCTATAATCTCTCCTGCCCCTCTTAATTTTAAATCTTTTTCTGCTATTTCAAAACCGTCTTGAGTTTGCTTTAAAATTGATAATCTTTGTAGTGCTATATCTGTAAGATTATTATTGTACATTAAAATACAAGTTCCCTCTTCTTCGCCTCTACCAACTCTTCCTCTTAATTGATGAATTTGAGCCAATCCAAAAACATTTGCATTATCTATAACAATGATATTTGCATCAGGTACATCAATTCCAACTTCTATTACAACAGTTGATACTATAATATTAATATTGCCTTTTCTAAAATCATCAAGAACTTTAGATTTCTCTATAGAACTCATTTTTCCATGCAGAGTAGCTATATTGGTATAAATTTTTTTTAAATATAAAAACCTATTTTGTACACTGGCATCATATTCTGTCTCTTCATTATCTATCTTAGGACATACCCAAAATACTTTAGCTCCAGACGATATTTTATTATTTAAAAAAGATAATACTTGGTTTATGTTATTTTCGTTTTTTAGAATTGTTTTTGTCTTAGAGCTAAAGGGTTTCTCTTTAATTGTGCTAACAGCAATATCCCCTAAAACGGTTAACATCATTGTTCTAGGAATAGGAGTAGCTGTTAATAATAACATGTCTACCTGTTTTCCTTTATTTCTTAATTTTATTCTTTGTTCTACTCCAAATCTATGTTGTTCATCTATAATAACAAATGATAGGTTATTAAACTTAACATCTTTTTGAAGAAGTGTATGTGTTCCAATTATTAAGTTAATTTTTCCATAATTCAATTCATTCTTTATACTTTTTTTATTTAAAGAAGAGGATATTAGCAATTGAATATTAATGTTTTCCTTAGCAAATATCTTAGAAAAAAAATCGTAGTGTTGTTTCGCTAAAAGTTCTGTTGGTGAAAGTATTGCAACTTGATAACCAGAATTTAGTACAAAATAAGCAGATATTGCAGCAGTTACTGTCTTTCCTGAACCTACATCGCCTTGCAATAAACGAAGAGTCCTTTTTTTGCTTTTTATATCATTAATAATTTCTTTTGCTGCATTTTTTTGATCCTTAGTAATTTCAAATGGTAATATACTACTCATATAATTAATTGCCTTCTCAGAGGAGCATTCAAAAAAATTACTACTTAGTTTATTTAGATTATCTCTCAATATTGCTAAGGACAACTGATATGAAAATATTTCATCATATGCAAGTCTTAAAATATATGGAGATGTTTCAGATATAGTATTTTCTTTGCTTGGATTATGAATATTCAAAATACTTTCTTTAAAACTAGGTGCTTCCTTGTATAGTTTAAATAGATTATGATTCCATTCTTCTATTTCAGGCAACGATGCACATACTTTCAATATTAAGGCGTGAATAGTCTCTGACTTGAGGGTTTTTCGTTGGCTATAAACTACTTTAAGAAAAACATTATTATTAATCAAGTTACTTGCTTTTATTATTTCTGGATGTGTAATCTGATAACTATTTTTATAGTTTTCTATTTTACCTTTTATCATGATTTTTTTATTTTCTAAGAATATTTTTTTAAGATATCCAGTATATTTAGAAAAAAATATTAGATTGACTTTATGATTTTTGTGTAATGCGGTAATTTTATAAGGTATTTTTTTATTAAAGTAATTCTGATAATGTTTTAAAACTATGATATCTATTATTACATCTTCTTCCTCAGAAACTGTTTCTATCTCCAAACATACCTTTGCAGATAAAATTTTTTTAGGCTTGAAAGTAATTAAGTCTATTATCTTGTAACCAACATGACTCTCAACTAATGAAAGATTTTTCAGAGGAGGTCTTATATTTTTTATTTCTGAAAGTAAAAAACCTATTGAAGAATTTTGCATAATTATAGTTATATATGTTAAAACAAAAAAATGGAAAAGTATAAAAATAAACTTAAATTTAGGTCTTGGCACAGGGGAACAAAAGAAGCAGACTTGCTTTTAGGAAGGTTTATTGATAAATACATTAACATTATGTCTTACGAGGATCTATTATCTTATGAAAAGTTCCTCAATGAGCTAAGGGATAATGATATACTACAAATTATAAAAGGAGAAAAACCTTGGCCTGCAAATCTACCTAAACGGATTACTAAACTGTTAGATGAGTTTTTAAATAGTGAAACTTTTTAATAGTATCAAAGAAATTTCTAAGTACAAATACTTTTCTAATGTTAACGAAGGTATTAAGCCTTTTCTTTTAAAAGAACTAAATAACACATATTCAGAGCAAAATATTATGGTAATACTTAATAATAATTCTGAAATTGACCAATACTATGATTTATTTAAAAATTATTTTAATTGTAATAATATACTTAAATTTCCTTCCTGGGATATTGTACCTTATGAGGAAACATCTCCGAGTCAGGTTATTCTAAATGAAAGATTTAAATCATTAAATAATATAATAATAAATGATAATAAAAAAAAATCTTATCTAGTTTTGACAAATGTAGACTCAGTATTACAGCTATTGCCTCTTAGATTATTGTTAACAAATAATTATTTTGAAGTAAAAATAAAACAAAATTTAAGTCTGGAAATATTAAATTCTAACTTATATTCCATAGGTTATGAAAGAGTAGAAATTGTTTTGGAGCCACATGAGTATGCAGTCAGAGGAGGGATTATAGATATTTGGCCTTTAGGAGAAGATTATCCTATTAGAGTAGATTTCTTTGGAGATAGAATAGATTCCATAAAAACTTTTAATCCTATCTCTCAAATTACTATAAATGAGCAGGAAAAAAAAAATATATTTAGTTCTATTGAGTCACCGCGTGATAAAAAAGCAAATAAAATTTTCATTGAAAACTATAGAAAAAAATTTGGTCCTTCTACCAGTAAGGATCTATTTGTTCATAAGCTTAAAAATAACATAAGAGCTGACGGTATAGAAAATTGGTTGCCATTATTTTATTCTAGTGACTTAATTGATTTGACTGAATTTTTTGATATAAAGCTGATAATAGCAGATGACAGTTTCTTAGAAAGAGCTAAAAAAAAAATTGAAGATATAAATAACTTATATAATGAAAAAATAAGTACCATAGAAAAAGATCATGAAACAATAAATTTTCCTTTACCACCAAAATGCTTCTATTTATCTTATGATAAATTAAATAACATTTGTTCAGCAAAGTATTTTAAGGAATTGTATTACCTAAGTACTGAAAAAAGTGACTTAGTTTATGAGATTAAATGCAAAGAAAATCTTGAATTTCAAAACTTAACACTTTCAAATGATGAAATTATTGAAAGATTTGAAAAAATTATTAAAAATAATCTTGGGCAAAAAAAACTTATCATTTCTTATAAACAAAAAGATGAAAAGGATAAGGCTTTAAATCTACTTAACTATCTTAATTTAAGTAACTATAGAGATGCTAATAATAACATTGAAGATTGTATGGATGATCTTGATATTATTGATTTAGTTTTAATGCCTATAAGCCAGGGGTTTGAATTATCCTTATTAAAGATAATTACAATAAACGAAATCTTTAGAATTAAAAGTAATATTAGACCCAAAAAAGTAAGAAACAACTTAATTGATATAGCGCAATTGCTTATGAATGATTTGGTAGTCCATTTATCTCATGGTATAGGAAAGTATATAGGACTAAAAACTATTATAATAAATAATAGTCCTCATGATTGTTTAGTAATAGAGTATCTAGAAAAAGCAAAATTATATGTTCCTGTAGAAGACATCAGGCTAATATCAAAATTTGGTGACTCTAAAAATAATATTGCTCTAGATAAGTTAGGAGCAAGTAACTGGAGTAAAAAAAAGCTTAATGTAAAAAAACGAATAAAAGATTTAGCGAATAATCTGATTATGGTTGCAGCTAATAGAGCTTCAGCAAAAGGTATTAAGTTTAAGATCGATTATGAAAAGCTTTTAGAATTTTCAAAAAATTTCAAATTTTCTGAGACTGAAGACCAACTAGCGACCCTAGAAGAAGTTTATCATGATTTAAATTCCGATAAATTAATGGATAGATTGGTTTGCGGTGACGTGGGTTTTGGCAAAACCGAGATAGCGCTTCGAGCTACAGCAATAGTAACTGATAATGATTATAATGTCTTGATTATTGCACCTACAACACTATTAGCCAGGCAGCACTTTACTACTTTCAAAAAAAGATTTGGTGAAATCGAAAATGTAGCCATGATAGATAGAAATACAACACCTTCAAAAAAGAAAATAATAATAAAAGGATTTATTGAAAAGGAAATAAAAATACTTGTAGCAACACATGCTGTATTTTCTTTTAAACTTAAAGATGCAGATCTAGGTTTGGTTATTATTGATGAGGAGCAAAGGTTTGGTGTTAGTCATAAAGAAAAAATTAAAAAAATAAAGTCAGGCGTACATTTGCTTACCTTAACGGCTACTCCTATTCCTAGAACATTACATATGTCTTTGATGGGAATAAAAGATTTAAGTCTTATTAAAACGCCTCCAGTTGATAGAAAATCTGTGGAAACTAAAGTAATAAAGTTTGATAAATTAATTATTAAAAATGCAATTTACAGAGAAAAAAGTCGCTCTGGACAGATTTACCTAATAGTTCCAAAAGTAAAGGATATTCCAAATATATATAATAAAATATTATCTATTTATCCTAATTTAAGGATAGGTATAGCTCACGGAAAATTAACATCCAAAGACTTGGAAATAGTTATGGACAGTTTTTATAATTATAAATTAGATCTTTTAATATCTACAACTATAGTTGAGGCTGGATTGGATATTCCTAGAGCAAATACTCTAATAGTTTATAAATCAGACTACTTTGGATTAGCACAATTGCATCAGCTAAGGGGAAGAATTGGACGAAGTGACAAAAAGGCTTTTGCATATTTTATATTAGAAAATAACAACATATCAAAAAATGCTGTAAGAAGATTAAAAGCTTTACAAACTATGGATGGTTTGGGTGCAGGCATGCAACTAGCAAATTATGATTTAGATATTAGAGGAGCAGGAAATTTGCTTGGCGAAGAGCAATCAGGTCAAATTACTCAGGTTGGAATTGAGATGTACCAAAGACTTTTAAAAGAGTGTATTAGTGATTTAAAGGGACAAAATAATTATAGTAATGCTGAAGAAATTGAAGTTTCTATAAAACTTCCTATATTAATACCAGATAAATACATTCCAGATTTATCTCTTAGATTGTCTTTATATAGAAGAGTGGGGGAGTTTCAGGAAATCGAAGAAGTGAATATGTTCAAAGAAGAAATAATAAATAGATTTGGTCTCATACCAGAAGAATTTTCTAATTATTTAGACGTTATGTCTTTAAAGCTTCTTGCCAGAAAATGTAGTATTTCTAAGATATATTTTTTTTCAGAGTTTTATCAAATTACATTTGACTCAAAGCGTGAAAATTACTCTGAAAGATTTATAAAGTGGATAACAGATAATAAAGGTAAAATAGTCCTGAAAAATACCCATGTAATTAAAATTAAACACAGTATAAAAGATATTAAAAAACAATTAGTCAATATTATTGATTTAACAAAAAATATGTTAGAATTATTAAAAAATTAAAGGAAATACAATGAATTTAAATTATACAGATGAAGATTTAATTTTCAGAGAAGAAGTAAAATGTTTTATAAGAGACAATTTATCTTCAAGTATTCAAAAGAGAATAAGTAACGGAGGTACTTACACTAAAGAAGAAACTGTAAAGTGGCAGAAAGCCTTATATAAAAATGGTTGGTTTGCTTATAACTGGCCTAATTCATATGGAGGATGTGAGTGGACTCCTATGCAAAAATACATATTTGACCAAGAAACTGCATTAGCTCATACTCCCCAAATAATACCTTTTGGCGTAACTATGGTTGGACCTGTTTTAATAGAATATGGGACAGAAGAACAAAAGAAAAAATTTCTACCTAAAATTTTAAATTCGGATCATTGGTGGTGCCAAGGTTATTCGGAACCAGGAGCTGGATCAGATCTTGCCTCTTTAAAAACAAAGGCAGTTTCTCAAGGAAATAACTACATAGTAAATGGGACCAAAACTTGGACTACTTTAGCGCAACATGCCGACTGGATGTTCTGTTTAGTTAGAACAGAAAATACTACAAAGCCACAAGAAGGTATTTCTTTTATTTTAATAGATATGAACTCTAAAGGGATTACTGTTGACCCTATTATTACTCTTGATGACAGTCATGAGATAAATACTGTATATCTTGAAGATGTTGTAGTTCCTAAGGAGAACTTAATTTACGAAGAAAATAAAGGTTGGACAGTTGCTAAATATCTGTTAAGTCATGAAAGAACTAGTATTGCTCAAGTAGCTAGATCAAAAAGTGCAATCAAAAAATTAAAAAATATTGCTTCATTAGAGACAAGAGGAAATAAGCCATTATTACAATCTCAAAGATTTAGAGACAAATTAACAGAATTAGAAATAGATCTTCACGCTTTAGAATATACTGAATTAAGAATTATATCAGAAGAAGTAAAAGGTACCGCTCCAGGCCCTGAAGCATCTTTTCTAAAAATAAGAGGCTCTGAATTACAACAAAAGATTAGTGAGTTAACACTGGAAGCAGTAGGAGCTTTTGGACTAATAAGTTCAAATAGTTTTTCCATAAATAATACTAACGAATATTTTCCAGGTCCAGAATATGCTAATAACGTGGGTCCAGAGTATTTAAATCTTAGAAAAACTACCATATATGGAGGGTCTAACGAGATACAAAAAAATATTCTCACCAAAATGGTATTAGGTTTATAATGAATCTTACTTTATCGGAAGAACAAAAATTAATAAAAGACAGTGCTAGAAAATATTTAGAATTAAATTATTCCTTCGATAAAAGACAAAAGCTTATTGTAGAAAATCCATTGCATTATTTTAAACATTGGAAAGGCTTCGCTGATTTAGGCTGGTTAGGATTACCCTTTCCAGAAGACGTCGGAGGTTTCGGAGGTAATGTTAATAATCTTATGACTCTTATGGAGTGTTTAGGAGCTAACCTTATCCTAGAGCCATATATTTATAATAATCTTATAATAGGAAAAATCTTTCAATCTTTTCCCTCAAATGAAACATTAAAATTTCTTGAAGAAATTATTACTGGAGAGAAGTTATACACTTTTCTATTTTCGCCAACGGATAACTATAAAAACAATATACTTAAAGCTTCTAATACTAAATCAGGGTCCAAAACTAATCTATTATCAGGGTCAATTAATTGTGTATTTGGTATAGAAAAATTTGATTTTATTTTAGTTCCTGTGTTAGTTGATGAGTATTTGTCTTTATACCTATTTGAAAAAGAAAAAAAAGGTTTTGAAATAAAAAACTATGAAACTATTGATAATATGAAATGCTCTAATATTGAGTTTAATGAATTAAATTTAGAAGAAAGTGAATTAATTTTAAAAATAAAGAAAGATCACTTTTTTGATAAATTTGATTTTATTTTTGATTTAGCTACTTTATCTATATGTTCTCAGGCTTTGGGAATTATAGATAAAATGTATGACCTTACATTAGAATACAGCAAAACTCGAAAGCAATTTGGTAAAAATATTGGAGCTTTTCAAGTAGTCCAACATAGACTAGTAGATATGTATATTATAAAAGAAGAAATGAGATCACTTAATTACATGGCGCAAGTAACAATTGATAAAGAAAAAGATATAAGAAAAAAAAATATATCTTTAAATAAAATTTTTTTATGTTCTAGAGCTAAATATATGTCCCAAGATTGTGTACAACTACATGGTGGGATGGGTGTTGCAAAAGAGATGAGCATTGGTCATTACTTTTCAAAAATTATTGCGTTTAGTACTTTGTTCGGTAGTATTGATTACCACAGAGATAGATATGCTTCTTATGATATTAATTAATTTATGCCATTTTATCTAAACTTAAAAGTTATTTTTAGTTTAATAATCTTATTGGTACTAATAATTTGTACAATATTCTTTTTTGCTTTTTTCGCAATTTTATCTTTACCTTTAATTGTTCTACTCTTTTTATTTAGAAAAAAAATCTTGAGAAAATTCTTTATTAAAAACTTTAAAGTTAATCATTATAATTTTAAGCAAAAACATGATGATAACTTTTATGAAAATAATGACAATTATATAGAAGTAGATTACGAAATTAATAAAGAGAAAAATATTAAATAATAGTTTATGAAAATTTTTCATAGAAAATATTTTCTTTTTTAGCATTTAATTCAGTTGCATGCTTATATGCGCTTTCTACAAATCCACTAGAGCCAGCAATAAACACTTTATGAGTTGAAAGGTCTTTAAATACTTTCTGTAAACTTAGATTTACTCTACCGCTTAAAAATATACTATTAATTAAATCTGTTTCTCTTGTTAATGTTATTTTGAAATTGAAGTTTTTATATTTATCTTTTATTTGCATTAAATTATCCATCTCTAGTATTTCATCCCTGTTTCTTACTGATAAGAAAATTAAAACACTTAAATGACTATTATTTTCTAATATATTTTTAATAACGGAAATTATTGGAGATATTCCTGTACCACCTGCTATTCCAATAATAGGTTGGACATTGTTAATGTTATACTGAAATGAATGATAAGGACCCTTTAATTTAATTAGGTCGCCAGGCTTTATATTATTATGAACTATATGACTTAACCCTTTTTTATCATGGCACACTATTAGAAACCTTATTATATTATCATTCAGTTTATGTGACTTGGTAGGTGAATTTAAAATTGAATATTGCCTAGTAATTTGATCATTATAAACTAGTTCCATATGAGATCCAGGTAGGAATTTAAAATTAAACTTCTCAGGTATATGCAAGCATAGTTCCTTTACCATAGGTGTAACATATTTGTTACTTGTTACTTGCAGTAAATATTCTTTTACAATTATTTTTTCATTATTATTGTTTTCATTAATTACGTCTAGTTGATGTGGACTATACTCTAATACTAGTTCTTGAGAAGTAGCAAGTGACTGACAAAGTAATATGTGATCATTATTTGAAACTACATCTTTATTTATATTAGTAATATCGCCTTTTACAAGTTTAGTCACACAAGATCCGCAAGCTCCAGATTTGCAACCATAGGGTAATGAAATGTTTTGATTTATAGCGTTATCTAAAATACTTTTAAAATTTTCTACAATTTTAAAGCTAATTGCGCTATTCCTAATCGAAACTAGTTTGTTTTTTTCCATTTTATAGAGCAGCCCATACTGGAGTGTTGTTCAACTTCTGTTTCATTCTTATCAATTTTTAGTTTAAATGCTTGTAATAATTCTTTTTTACGTATTTTTTTTTCTTTAGATTTATATTTTAAATTATCTAAACGACCTCTATAAAAAAGTATCTGATTATTATCAAAACAAAAAAAATCTGGGGTACAAACTGCACCATAGCTTTCAGCTACATTTTGTTCTTCGTCATACAAATAATGGAATTTAAACTTATTGAGTTTAGAAAATTTTTTCATATTTTCAAAAGAATCTTCAGGATAGCTTTCTGCATCATTAGGCATTATTGCTATTGTGCCAACATTTAGTTTTTCAAGCTCATTAAAGTCTTCTACAATTCTGTCAATAATATCTTTTACATATGGGCAGTGGTTACAGATAAACGCTACTACAATTCCATTAGCTTTCATTACATCTTTTTCTGTTATTAACCCTCCATTAACAGAAAAGAGGCTAAAGGGTTTAAGCCTGGACCCTTTATTGACAATTTTACTATTTAAAAGCATATTATTAATTATAACGTAATCTAATAAATAAAAATACAGTTTTGGTATCTTGACAAAATTTTTATAGTAGTTATTTCCTAATATATGAAAAATTTGATAAAAATTAAAAATTTATCTAAAAAATTTGGTTCTCTAGAGGCTGTAAGAAATATAAGCTTTAATTTAAACCAAGGAGAAATACTTGGCTTTTTAGGACCAAATGGGGCAGGTAAGACAACTACAATGAGAATGATAACAGGCTTTCTAAAACCTACTGAAGGCGAAGTACTAATTAACGGACTCAAAATAGATGATCATCCAGAAAGTTGTAAAAAGTTTATAGGTTATGTAGCCGAAGGATCACCACTTTATGTAGAAATGACAACATTAGATTTTTTAAGATTTTCAGCAAAAGTGAGAAAAATAGAAAAGAATTTATTAGATAAATCTTTAGAGAATGTCATAAAATTGTTAGATCTCGATAACATTCTATTTCAAAAAATAGATACTTTATCAAAAGGATATAAAAGACGAATAGGGTTAGCTCAAGCTATAATTCATGATCCAGAAATATTAATCCTTGATGAACCTACAGACGGATTAGATCCTAATCAGAAAAATGATGTTAGAAAGCTGATAAGAAAATTAGGAAAAGAAAAAGCTGTTATTATCTCTACACACATTCTTGAAGAGGTAAATGCTATTTGCAATAGAGCTATGATAATTGCAAATGGCAAAATTCTAATAGATGATAAGCCAATTAATATTCTAAAAAAATCAGATACACATAACAGTGTTTATCTATCCGTAGAAGAAAAAAGTGCTACAGAATTAAAAAATGAAATAGTTGAGAAAAGGATATCAAACAAGGTAATGGTTAAAAATAACCTTTGCATGGTTAAAATTAACAATTCGAGAACTACAAAAAAAAATATAGATGATTTTTTGAAAAAGAATAATTTTACATTAAAACATTATTCAATAGGAAGTGGTAGTTTAGAAGAGGTATTTAGGAGACTTACAGGGAATGAATAATTTTATTTTTAATTCATATTTGATATTTCAAAGAGAAATATTAGGTTATTTTTCAACACCAATAGCTTACGTTTTTATAGTAATTTTTCTATTATTATCGAGCTTATTTACTTTTTACTTAGGTAATTTTTTTGAATTAGGGCAAGCAAGCTTATCAAGTTTTTTTGAATGGCATCCTTGGTTATACTTATTTTTGATTCCGTCAATAACAATGAGGCTTTGGGCAGAAGAGAAAAAGACAGGTACTATAGAGTTTATTAGCACACTTCCTATAAAACCAGTATCCATTGTTGTTGGAAAGTTTTT
>JAYYAX010000040.1:0-7619 GCA_036042925.1 Pseudomonadota bacterium | reverse complement strand
AATTGACCCTTCATTTACTTCAATGATATTGTATAGATTAGCTCTGCCTCGAAATATTTCATATTCTTTATAATTATCAAAACTACTAATGTTGTCTAAGTAATCTCTTACTTTGTCTAAGATTTCTGTATCTTCATCAGGGGATGTTTCTTTTAGCTTTAAACCTAAAGGACCTGCTGCAAGTATATTTAAAAAAGAATTTTTTCTGTAAATAGTTATTACCGTTTTTTCATTTTCTATTAATATATCTGACAAAGACATTTGTGTTCCTCTAAAAATTTTTTTGTCTACTCCAACAATTATATCATTTGTTTTTAAGAATAGTGATAATCCATAAGATCCTCTAGTTAGTGCATCTACTTTAAGAAAAGAAACTACTTCAGATTTACCGTTAGCTAAATCTTCATCTTTAATAGTATTTTTTTTTTCTTCCATTTCTATTATGGATATTTTATTACAGAGCTATTTTTAAAAGATTTTGCTAATTCTCCACTTTGATTTGCAAGATTATTGACTGCCTTAGCCAAATCATTAAAGTTTTTATTCATTTTAGATTGGTTGGTAGTAATTTTTGAAAGCACTTCTTTATTTGTTGCTTTTTTAGATAAATTAATAAGTTTATTTGTAGTATTAATCTGAGTATCTTTTAAAGTTTTAACTAGTTTATTAAGCTCCTGCATATTTTTTTTACTTGCAGAATTCATATTTTTGGAAACATTATTTGCCAAATTAGAAATCTCCGTAACCAACATTTTATTTGTATTATTTAGGTTTTCATCAAGATTATTAATGCTTTCAATGAGTGCATTATTTGTTTCCAATATTTTACCTTGATCTTGTATCCCTGTTTGAAGTTGTTGTAATGCGTTTTTTACTCCATCAACGTTTTCTGCGAAAACAACTAATGCCTCTCGACTAGTGCTAGTCATTGCTGATAATTCATTCATAGTACGACTATAAATTAGGGCAGTTAAACTTAGCCCTATAATAGCAGCCAATATAGAAATTCCAAAAATTATAGTAGTAAATTTGTGAACTTGTTTCACAGAAGCCTCCAATTTTTTATTTTCATTTTTAATTTTATTATATTCTGACGTTACATCAGTAGCTGCATCGGCAGCATCTAATGCTATTTTTATACTTTCTTGAACCTCGTTAACAGTATTCATTTTTTTTCCATTATATATGATTTATATTTTTTTATAAGCACATTTTATGCCAGATGTTTGATAAACTACTAAGGAAGGAACATTTTTAGATATAAATCCGTATGCTTTGCAACCATAAGGCCTACTTTGTCTATATGTAATATAGAAATGTTTGCATCCATGGCATTTTATAAAATTTTTTTTACTTTTCATTTTTATATTTACCTCTTAGATAGTATATGATTTTAGCAATTGAGAATCTAAATACTGCTATAAAGGACAGCAAACCACAAACTAATAATAAAATTGCTAAATATTTATTGCTTATCCATAAATCTATAGATTTATCAAAACATAAAAAGGATGAATATAAAAAAGCAAAGCTTACTATGTAATCACTGATTTTTTTCATATTTAGACTACTATTTTTTTTGTGTTCCATCTTCATTAAACTCTAATTCATCAGGAATTTCAATATCTGGCTCTTCAAGATTTTCTCCATTATTTATCTTATAGATATAAGCCAGTGCAATAGCAACTGCCGTATAGAGTTTTTCAGAAATTTCGGCTCCTATTTCAGAAGTAAAAAATAATGCTCTTGCCAACAATTTATGTCTAAAAACTGTCACATTATTTTTTCTTGCCGTTTCTATTATTTTTATTGCTATTTGTCCTCGTCCCATTGACAAGACTTTCGGAGCTCCTGGCGTTCCAACATCATATTTTAGTGCTACGGCAAAATGTGTCGGATTAATTATAACAGCATTTGCGTTCTTGACATCTTCTACTGACTCTGATTGTTTAATAGCTTTTCTAACTGTCTCTAATTGTAATCTTTTTATTTTGGCCTTTACCTCAGGTGACCCTTCTGTTTCTTTATTCTCATCCTTTAGATCTTGTCTACTCATTTTAAGCGATTTTATAAAACTATATTTTTGCCAAGTCCAATCTAAGACTGCAATTAATAAAAGAACAATTAATAAAACCAGGATAAGTACTGGAAAAAAATTTGCAGCAGTTAATAACGAATGCTCAAATTTTTCTGTAGATAGTTGAATCAAACTATCTGTATTTAGATATAAAACATATAAACTACATCCAAATAATAATACAACTTTTAATATGCTTTTTAATAATTCTACTAAACCTTTTATACTAAATGTTCTTTTTATATATTCAATGGGGTTGAGTTTTGTTGATTTCCACTCTATAGCTTTAATACTAAAAGTAATGCCTCCAACAAATAATTGAGTTAAAATTGTTAATACCAAAACAGGAAGTCCTACAACTAAGGAAACAAGAAGAACCTTATAAAAAGAACTTTTTATAGCTAATAAGGCTGAATTTTCATCTTTCGCTAGGTTTAGGAAATAAAACATTTCTCTCCAATTAGCTAATATATACTTAAAATTATATGAAAAAAAATACATAGCTGCTAGTAACATAATTACTGATGAGAAGACGTACATTTCTTTAGACGTAACTGTTTTTCCTTCCTCTTTAGCTTTATCTATCCTTCTTTGAGTAGGTTGTTCTGTTTTTTCCTGACTACTATTTTGATTTTCTTCTGCCATAATATTATAGTCCCTCTATTAACCTTGCTATAAAGTCTAATCCAACCTCTGCTACATTATCAAAGTTACCTCCTATAGTTGCAGTACATAAATATAATAAAATAAATGCTGATATCATTGTAATAGGGAATCCAAATGAAAATAAATTAAGCGAGGGAGCCGATCTAGTAACTATTCCTATTACCACATTTAATAATGTTATTCCTACTACAACAGGTAACATGATAAGAGCACCAAACTTAAACATCAGACCTCCTGCGTCAATTCCTAATTTAATAATGCTTAAATTGAAACCACTAGTAGCAATAGGAAATATTTTATAACTTTCTAAAAGAATAGATAACGCTACTAAATGACCGTTTAAGGATAAAAAAGTTAGTAGCATAAACATTGAAAATATTTGACTTATAACAGGGGTTTGTGCACCAGACTCAGGATCTATGAGCCCTGCAAAACTTAATCCAGTACTAGCTGCTATTTTTTCACCTGCTAATTCTGCAGAAGCAAATAAAATCTTTAAAAGCAAACCACTTGAAACTCCTATTATTAGTTCTTGTAAAATAGAAATTACTAAATTAATTCCTGCCAGCTCATTTATATTTGGCATAGGTATATAACTGAATATTAAAAAACTAGAAGCAAAAGAAATTACTATTCTTACTTGCAATGGAATTATTCTGTATCCGAATAGTGGAGAAGCTAGAAAAAAGCTTCCTATTCTTAAAGATGCTAATCCTACACCTGCTAAGATATCTAATAGGCTTGATAATTCTAATCCTGCAATAGACTCTGAAAAACTATATGCAAGACTATCCATATTATCTTATAGATGCTACAGTTTCAAAAATAAACATAAAGTAATCTGAAAGTCCTGTTAGTAAATAATTTGTAAAAATAGCAATAGTTAAAATAACAATTACAACTTTTGGAACAAAGCTCAATGTCATTTCATTTATTGAAGTGGCAGCTTGGATTATACCAATTATAAGTCCTACTATTAGAGCAACCAATAAAACTGGACCTGCTAACTTTAAAACAGTCCAAAATGCAATGCTAACCATCTCTATATTATTTTCATAACCCATAATAACCTCTACTGTGAAACAAATGTACTAACAAGAGAACCCACGGTCATACTCCATCCATCTACCAAAACAAATAATAAAATTTTAAAAGGTAAAGCAACCAGCATTGGAGATAACATCATCATACCTAATGACATTAATACTGAAGCCACTACCATATCGATAACCAAAAATGGTAAAAATAGTAAAAAACCAATTTGAAAGGCAGTTTTAAGTTCAGAAGTTATAAATGCTGGTAATGCTATACTAAAAGGGATGTCTTCTTTAGTGTTAAAATCTTCCTCACCAGCAATTTCAGAAAACATTGATAAGTCGCTCTGTCTTGTATTTAAAATCATAAAACTTTTAAATTCTCCAGAAGCCTGTTCTAAAGCCTCTGGTGTTTGTATATCTCCATTCATATAGGGTATTCCTATATCTTCATAAACTTTATTAAAAGTAGGTGCCATAATAAAAAATGTTAAAAATAATGCTAATGCAATTAAAACTTGATTAGGAGGTGTCTGCTGAGTTCCTAAGGCTTGTCTTAAAATAGACATAACAATAACAATTCTTGTAAAAGAAGTCATTCCAAGTACTATTGATGGCAGCACTGTAAGAAAAGACATTAGTAATAATATCTGAAGTGAAAGTGAATACGTAGTTCCTCCCTGAGGATTGGCTTCAACATTTACTGCAGGAAGTCCTCCTAAGGTTTCTAACGCGTAAGAATTTGTATTAAACAATAATCCTAAAATTAAAAACATTAATAAATGATAATATTTTTTATTACTACCCATTCTTTTCTCCACTTATATTTTTATTTTCTATATTTTCTTCAGGCAAAAATATTATATTTGAAATATGTGATCGATTAGTTATTACTAAATAACTTTTATTTCGTACTTCAAAAATTGTAACTTTATTTCCATTACCAATAATTGAGTTGCTTATAATATTTAAAGTATTGTTATGTTTAAAATGTGAACGTAATAAATCTTTCTTTTTATTTATAAAAAATGAAATACCTAATAATACCAATAAGAATGTTACTATTATTATTATAGTATTTATATCATATACAGATTGCATACTTTTGCCTCCTATGCTTAAGATGCAAAAGACTTGCCAAATCTAATAAATTGATTTTATGGGCTTTTTAAGGATATTTGTTGTCAACTAATTGACTTTAAATGCTTTTAACTCTCTCTTTAGGATCTACTACTTCTGTAAATCTTATTCCAAACCTTTCACCAATCATAACCACTTCTCCTTTGGCTATAATGGTACCATTTGCTAAAATATCTAGAGGATCGCCTGCCAGTCTTTCCAATTCTATTACAGAGCCCTCATTTACTCTAAGTAAATCTCTTAATTTAATCTCTGCACCTCCTACTTCCACGGTCAGCTTAACATCTATGTTCTCTAGTACTCTCAAATTTTCTAGACTACTTCTTTCATTCTTTTCTACTTCCGGCGTACTTTCTACATTTTTTTTAGCTGTCTCGTCTTCATTTTTTACTTCTTCGGCTACTTTTTCATTTTTTTCTTCTACCATTTACTTTCTCCATTTATATTCTTTTTTTGACATTAACTGCTGAATTTCCTTTGTATTCACCTAAATCTCCATTAAACATTTTTATATCCTCTACATAAACATCAATTTTGTCAGATATAGGAATTTCGAGAGTATTTCCTACATTTAATCTTAATAATTTAGATAAATTTACAATTGGTTGGCTAAGAGTAGCATTAACTTTTAAAGGAACCTCTAATACTGCTTGTTCCATTCTCTCTCTCCAACTCTTATCGTCTTCAACTATATCAGATTGCACTCTAGACCTTAGCAATGAGGCAATTGGCTTCAAAGTTTGAAGAGGATATAAAATATCAAAATTAGCTGCATCTACTCCTGGTAGTTGGACAACAAAAGAGCAAATAATAACTAAATCACTTGCATCAACGAATGTAGTAAACTGAGGATTTACTTCTCTAGCCATTTTAGTAAAATTTATGGGTGTGAGATCCTTCCAACTAGTCTTTAATTCTCTCATCAAACCCTCATTAGCCATTTCGATAATTCTTTCTTCAGTAGCAGTAAATTCCTGCCTAGAAGTTTTAAGTACCTCAATATTTCCACCATAATAGGCATTAGTAAGAATACTAATAAAAGGTGGTGACATTACTAGTAGCAAAGAACCTCTAAGTTCTTCTATTCTATATGTAGATAAACTCATAAAGCTCTCAAGAGACGAAGAATATTCATCAAATGACTTTACTTCTGGTGGAAAGGAACTAATTCTAGGTTGCAGCCTTAACATTGGCTGAAATACAGATCTTGCAAATCTTGCAAATCTTTCATTGATAAGTCTAAGAGCATAATAATCTCCCATTAAAGACAAATCATCTGTTCCAAAGGCAAAAGGAGAAACTTCTAAGTTACTTCCTATTCCTGAATTTTGATCTGCTATATCTCCAGAAGATAGGCCTTCCATTAAGGCATTAACTTCGTCAGAAGTTAGTTTTCTAGAATTATCATTAGACAATATCTTTCTCCAAAATTACTGTAATACAAATGAAGTAAAGTGAATACCCTCAACTCCTCCAAAACCTTCTTTATCTTCTAAAAATATGTTTAATGCATCTTTAACTGCATCAGCTAATCCTTGTTTTCCGTCTCTACCGGCAACATCCTGTTCCGAGTATTCACTCATTACCCCTAAAATAATTCCTCTTAGAGCTAATTGATGGCTTTCTACATTAACCATTACCTCTTCATCATATTGAGTAGATACTCCTACTGTAATCTGTAAAAACTTTTTAGAGTCCCTAAGGTTTGTTGTAAAATTACCAGGAAATTCATAATAAGTTGTCAAAAATTTCTCTTCTACATTTACCTTTTTAACTTTCTTTTTTGGAACGCATTCCTCTTCACCATCTGCATTTTCAACGCACTCCATTTCTACCTCGCTTTCCTCTTCAGAATTAGCATCTTCAACAACTTCTTCTTTTTCTTTTTCTGGATTTTTTCCTTCTAAAATTTCTGATACCTCTGCTGACGGGTCTGGGTCGCTTCCACCGCTAAAAATAAGCGCACCTATTCCTAACCCTATACCTAACAGCACAAGACCTGCTACAGCAAAAATTGCAATTTTAATTATTCCACTTTTTTTATTTTCTTCATTATTTTCAGCCATTTCTTACTCCAAATATTTATGCTTTTATATAAACTATGTTATTATCCTTATAGTGTTTTTCTATTTTTAAATCTAGACTTTCGTCTTCATTGGTAGCCTTATTTTTATCATTTTTTTTTTCTTTTTTAAGATTATCTTCTCCGAATTTATTTTGATTATTAAAGTTTAAATTAAGATTTCCTAGATTTAAACCCTGGGAATTAAATGATTTCTGTAAGCTTGAACTGCCTTCTGTAATCAAATTTGCAACAGTATTATTATCTACTTTCATATTAATATCTACTTTGTCTCCATGAATATCTAATGAAATTTCAATTTTACCTAAATTTTCTGGTTTAATTTCTATTTCAAATTTATTATGTCCCATCTTTATATTTCTTTCAAATATTTCAGCTAATCTTTGATTAAAGTTATTACTTTTCATGTCTAAAATATTTTTGAGTAAATTATTATTAATACTATTCAAATCATTGCTTTTTTGACTATCAAAACCTTCTAAATTTAAATTTAATTCGATACCTTTAGAATTTACAGCAGCAAAATTTTTATTTGAAGTATTTGTATTTAAGGCCTCCTTGTTATTATTTAAAAAGTTTATATTATTTTTTTTTTGCTCGGTATCAATTTTTGATGATT
>JAYYAX010000039.1:0-8764 GCA_036042925.1 Pseudomonadota bacterium | reverse complement strand
AAAAAAAAGGTTACTAAAGACTTTAAATAACACATTTAAAATTCCTATTATAAAGAGTGAAATATATCAAAGCAAAACTTTCTCAAAGTTATCTTAAACCATACTATATAAAAATAATTAAATAGTAAAATCTTATATGTTTAATAATAGATTTCCTCTCATGTAAGTAACTGCCTGACCTCCAATAATTACTCTATCTCCTAAATATGAGCAGTATAACTTTCCTTCTCTTCTAGATAATTGTTTAGATATCATATTATTCTTTTTTAATCTTTTAGCCCAATAGGGAATGAGTTCACAGTACGCGCTTCCTGTAACTGGATCTTCTTGAATTCCTAATTTTGGAGCAAAGAAACGGGACACAAAATCAACGGTCTCTCCTGGAGCAGTAACTATAAGACCCTTATATGGTAACTTCTCTAAGGCCGAAAAATCCGGATTGATTTCAATAATTTCTTTCTCATTTTTATATATTGCAGTAGCATACTTACAGTGAAGAAGAGAAGTTGGATATTTTTTTAATATCCTAGATAAATTATCTAGATTATCATCCACCACCTTAGGAGAATATGAGGGAAAATTCATATTTATTATATTTCCATTTCTTGTAACTTTTAATATTTCTTCTGATTTTGTTATAAATTTTAATTTTTTTCCACTAAAACCCATTTCTGAATATAGAATATGCGCAGCAGCTAGCGTTGCATGTCCACAAAGATCTATTTCTACCTTTGGTGTAAACCATCTTATTTGTATATTATCATTTTTTTTAATAAAAAATGCTGTCTCTGATAGATTGTTTTCTAGAGCAATTGATTGCATAATCTCATCTGGCAACCAATCATTTAATGGACATACTGCTGCTGCATTGCCTGAGAATAGTTCATTACAAAAAGTATCAACCTGAAAAATTTTTATTTTATTCATAATGATATTAAAGTTAGAAATTAATTATGGATTAAATAAAGCAAAAACTGTAAACAACTTTCATTAAACTTAATATTAATAATCACAACTTTCGTTCAATATAAAAGCGTCTTTAGTATAATTAATTGCATAAACGCACTCTTTGCCTACATAATCTATATAGTTATTAGTCCCTCCTACTAAAACTGTGTATCCTACTCCAGCTTTTTGTTCAGATCCTTTCCTGCCTAGTCTTTTCCAAAACTTTTGTTCATTTTGATCTTCAAATTCACAATAAAGCATGTCTGCTTTTCTGGTTTCTTTTTCAGATAACCAACTACCTATGCAAACTCCTTTTCCATAGTTACCCTTTGTATCATCCCAAACTCCTTTTATTTCAAAATTATTGAATTTTGTGCTTTCTCCTATGTTTAGAGTCTTTATTTTTATAAAACCTCTAAAATCTACCTTTCTTTTTTCTGCGAAGGCTTGCATAGATAATAATACTAAGCATAAAATTAAAATTTTCATTTACTTTTTAAAGTTCCTCATTTTTTCTTTAACATTTATCATTACTGAGTCTGGAACTTTACATTTACCTTTCCACATAAAATGACTTTCTTTAGCACCTGAATATGCTCCCATACAATCTGCACCTACAAATTCAGTCCAAATCCCAGTACCTGCTAAGAAAATTACTTTTTGTGTATTTGCATCAATATCTCCTCTAGCATTTCTTGTAAGAATATAAAAGTTTCCATAATCATTTTTGCTTTCACATAATATATTTTGGATATTTTTACCATTAATTATTTCTAGAGTGCCTCCACATGATCCAACGGATCTAATACCTAAATTAGTAAAGTTTTGGATTTTTGCAGTCCAAACCATAAACATTTTGTCTTTATCATAATTGTATGTCGGAGTAAGTTTATCAGTACCATAACCTTCTATTGTAAGTTCTGCTGAATTTAATTTAAGTACATTTAAAAATAGCATAGTAAAAATTAAAATTAATTTCATTTTTGTCCTTTCACTAAAGAATAAATAGATTAAATATTTATTAATATATTATTTGCACAATAATTTACAATATTAGTTTTTGAATGAATCTATTCCTTATGAGTTATTTAATCTTTAGAAACTACTCTACGGTAACTGACTTTGCTAAATTTCTAGGTTGATCTACATCTGTGCCTTTAAACACTGCTATATGATAAGCTAAAAGTTGAATAGGAATAGAAAGGATTATTGCTTGAAAAAGTTCATTGCATTTATCTATAGTAAAAATATTACTTGATATATCTTGCAACCTTATGGCTCCTTCTTCGTCAGTAATTGAAACAATTTTACCTCCTCTAGCGTGGACTTCAGCCAAATTTGATGCTGTTTTATTAAATAACGCATTAGACGGAAGAATTCCTATAATTGGAACATTTTCATCAACTAGTGCAATAGGCCCATGCTTAAGTTCTCCAGCAGCATATCCTTCTGCATGAATGTAACTTATTTCTTTTAGTTTTAAAGCTCCTTCAAGAGCAATGGCATGACTTTCTCCCCTACCTAAATATAAAACATCTTTGGCAGTATAAATTTCTGATGCTATGCCTCTAATTTTTGTTTCATTATCTAAAGCATTTTTCATTAAAGATGGAATTTCAATAATTTCATTTACAAGTTTCTGTTCTTCAGTAAGTGAAATATTTTTTTTTATTACTCCTAACTTTATAGCTAAAATCAACAAGGTAATAAGCTGTGTTGTAAATGCTTTTGTAGAGGCGACACCTATTTCTGGTCCTGCTTGTGTAAGTATCGTTTCATCAGATAGTCTTGCAATGCTACTATCAGCTACATTTACAATTGAAAAAGTATTAATCTTCTTTTTCTTTACTTCTTCTAAACACGCAATTGTATCTCTAGTTTCTCCTGATTGTGAAATGAAAATAACAAGCTCTTTATCTGAGTGCAGGATGTTTCTATATCTATACTCTGAAGCTATATCCATGTGGACTGGAATATTTGCAAGTTTTTCAAACCAAAACCTAGCTACTCTACAAGCATATGAAGAGGTACCACAAGCTACCATTGTTATTCTTTCAATATTTTCATTAAATAAATTACTATTAACTTTTAATGTTTTTTTATCTAAATCAACATAGCTTTTTAGGGTTTCACCAATAGCAGTAGGTTGTTCATGAATTTCTTTATGCATGTAGTGTTTATATCCACCCTTTTCTATTGATAATCTAGATATACTTGTGATATTTATTTCTCTTTTTACTTCGTGTCCATTATTAAAAATACTTACTTTTTCTGAGTCTAAAATAGCCCAGTCACCATCCTCTAAGTAACTTATTTTTTTTGTAAATGGGGCCAATCCAACTGCATCTGATCCTATAAAATTTTGATTATTCCCATACCCAATAGCTAATGGGCTTCCTTTGCGAACAGCAATTAATTTATTTTCATTAGAAATTAAAATTCCTAAAGCGAATGCTCCTTTAAGATTTTTAATCAACTTCTCTATAGCCCTATTAATATCTAGTCCACTTATTAGATAATTTGTCAATAAATGAGAAATGACTTCGCTATCAGTATCACTAGTAAGTGAGTTTTTATCCTTTAATCCATTAATGATATCTTTATAGTTTTCTATAATTCCATTGTGAACTATTGCAACTTTCTCTGTCGCATGAGGATGGGCATTTACCTCGTTAGGAATTCCATGTGTTGCCCATCTAGTATGGGCAATTCCTATGTTACCCTTAATAGGCTTACTATGTAAGACTTTTTCTAGATTTTCAATTTTACCTGAAGCTCTTCTCTTAATTATAGTTTGATCATTAATAGTAGCCAATCCTGAGGAGTCATATCCCCTATACGCTAGTTTTTTAAGTCCTTCTATCATGGGGGAAATTATATCTTCTTTACCTATAATACCTAATATTCCACACATATTTTTTACCGTTCTATTTTAAAAACTTTTTACTTCCATCTTTTATTATTTTTTGTTTTGCTCTAGCTATTGAAAAATCTTTCATTTTTACATTATCAGAAATAGCGCTTCCAGCAGCAATGAAAGAATGATTTCCAATTTCAATTGGTGCTATTAAAGAACAATTAGATCCTACAAAAACATTATCTCCAATTATAGTTTTGTTTTTATTTTTACCGTCGTAATTACAAGTAATAGTGCCTGCTCCTATATTAGTATTAGATCCTATTATTGAGTCTCCTATATATGTTAAATGATTAATTTTTGAACCATCACCTATTTTTGAATTTTTTACTTCTACAAAGTTTCCTATTTTTACCTTTTTTCCTAAAATTACATTATCTCTTAACCTACTAAATGGACCAACTTTTGCACCTTCATTAATAATAGTATATTCTATATTATTGTTTGAATTAATATGAACTAAACTTTTTATTACAACTCCTTCCCCAAAATTATTATTAATGTCGATTTTAACATTTGAAGCTACTTTAGTATCATGAGAGAAAAAAACTGATCTAGGATCTTTCATAAGGTCTCCCTTAAGTAAGAATTTTTTTCTTATTTTATTTTGAAAATATTCCTCTGCTAAGGATAATTGATAAAAATTATTAACACCGATAACCTCGTACTCTGAAGCTAAAACCAGTGAGGCAGCGTTATTTTCCTTACTAGCTAGTCTAAATATATCAGTAAGTAAAAATTCATTATGCGTATTATTTTTTTTGATTTTACCCATAAGTTTAAAAATGGTATTAACATCTCCAGCAAATATACCTGAATAGCAAATATTTAGTTTTGACTCTTCACTATTTAAATCTTTTTCTTCAATAACTTCAGAGACTTTATTGTTTTGAAACTTTACTCTTCCGTAACCTTTAGGGTCCTTTGGAGAAAAACCTAACATCGAGATATCATTATATTTCGAATAAGCTAATTTTTTTAGTGTTTTTGGTTCTAATAATGGAACATCTCCGTATAAAACTAAAAGTTTACCTTTTTTCTTTTTAAGAAACTCTTGAGCACATAATAAAGCATGTGCTGTTCCTAATTGGTTTTCTTGAATTATTATTTTAACATTTTTTTTTGGTAATATGTTTATAATATTATTGCTATTACTTCCCAAAACAACATAAATTTTTTTAGGTTTTAATTTAATGCAGGCATCTATTACATGGAGTATCATCTCTTTATTCGCGATCTTATGGAGAACTTTAGGAGTGTTAGACTTCATCCTGGTTCCCTTTCCTGCTGCAAGTATAACGATTGATAAAGAATGATTCATACAGATACTTTATAAAACTTATTTATTAACTTAACAGTCTGATTTCCTTTTGCCAAAATATTATTTTGATTATCTGTTATTTTTCCTTCTAGAAAAGCTATAGATTTTCCTGCCTTTATAACATTACCTAATACAAATACTGGTTCTGGTATAATTTTTTTTATGAAGGTTGTTTTAATTTCTAAAGACAAAACTAATGTATCTGCACCAACTTTACTCATACAAGCAAGAGCCATAACTGCATCTAACCAACCAGTTATAAAGCCTCCTTGCACAATATTTCCAGAATGACACATATTCTTTCTGGCTTTGTAAATGGCCTCTGCTTGTCCTAAAATAGGATCTATTTTAATTATTTTTTTGATGCCTAAAGCTGTTTGTGGAGGTTTAGAAAACATTTTTTTTAAAAAATCTATGTGTTTACTATTTTTATTTTTCATATTTAGACTATACTACCTTATGAGTAAAATTATCGAAACAGGCACCGACCAATTATTAGCAAACTTTAACGATGGCATAATTACACTGACTTTAAATAATCCAAGATACAAAAATGCATTATCAGAAAAGTTAACTCCATATCTAAGAAAGATTTTAAAAAAAATAAAAAAAGATAGCAAATATAAATTATTAATTATTAAAGGATCCGGCAATAGCTTTTGTTCTGGAGGAAATATCAAAGGTATGGATAGTGATACTAAAAAAAAAAGTAAAGTAAGTTCAATAAAAAACCTTATTAAAAAGCAAAATGATTTAACAGGTGCTATATATTCATTAAAAATTCCTACCATAGCCTTAGTAACAGGAGCTGTAGCAGGTGCTGGATTTTCTATAGCATTAGCATGTGACTTTAGAATTGGTAATAAAAATTCCTTCTTTGTTTCTAATTATAGTAGAATAGGACTTAGTGGTGACTACGGCATCTCTTTTTTTCTCACTAGACTTTTAGGTGAGTCTAAAGCACAGGAAATTATGTTTTTCAATAAAAGAATATATGCAGATGAGGCTTATAATTATGGGTTATTAAACTTTCTTTATAAAACTAATTTTGAAAAAGAAACGAGAGAATTGTTTGAAGAAATAATTTCTTTATCTCCCATTGCTCTTGCAAAAATAAAAGAAAATATAAAATTAGCATCTTATGGTAATTTACAAAAATCATTACAGTTAGAAGCAAAAAATCTTATTGATTGTACTTATAGCAAAGAACATAAAAAAGCAGTTAAGAATTTTATTAAAAAAAAGTAAATATAGATGAGCGATAATATACAAGCTGAGATAACATTTATTAAAAAACAAATCACTAAGCCTTATTATGATAGTTCAGCCATAACTGGCATGGTACCGAAACTTTATTTTAAGGTTGAGAAAAAAATAGTTAATATCTCTAACGCTAGAGAAATAAAAGAAAATGTCTTTGATAAAACTGGATTTGAAATTTGTATGTTTAAATCTAAATTCAATCATAAGAATATTAATAACAATCTAGATGCATATGAAAATGAAATAAAAAAATTTTTAAAAAAAAAATTTAATTGTTTAAATTCATTCATATTTGATTTTACAAGAAGAAGCAATTCAAGAGATGGTGCTGCAAACAAAGATGGAAGAAGGCAACCAGCTGAAAGAGCACATGTTGATTATACTAAAAAATCTGGCAAGAAAAGAGCTAAAGAAGTCATGGGAAAAGACTATTATAAAGATATAATAAAGTCTAAATTAAGAGTAATACAACTAAACTTATGGCGGCCATTATGTGATGTTGTATTATCTTCTCCATTAGCTTTTACCATACCTAGTAGCGTTGAAAAGCAAGATCTAATTGCAACAGATCAAAGATTCCCCAATAGAGTAGGCGAAATATATCATCTAGCATACAATAAAAATCAAAAGTGGCTATGGGTTCCAAGAATGAGAAGTAATGAAGTATTACTTTTAAAAGGATGGGATAGCGTTAATGATAATTTTATACCTAATAATACTCCTCACACATCATTTAACTTAAAAAATCAAAACTCTAAAAAGTATCCACGTGATAGCATAGAGGCAAGGATTTTTTTAGTTATAAAAAAATGAAAAAAAAACAGCAACTTTACTTAGTATTTGGAGGAATACTAAAAAAAATTGGAGAAGAGGACTTTTCAAATATAAAAAAATTAGAATATGTTGGTATTTACGAATCATTAAATCAAGCTGAAAAAGCTTGGAAATCTAAATCTATAAAAAATATAGATTTTGCTAATAAAAAATTTAAAGTAATACCTCTTTATAGTTTGATTGATCCAACAGAAAAAGTTTTAAATTATTTAAAAAGACTTAAATTAAAAAAAATTAGTATAGACTCCTTAAGCTTTAATACTGATAATACATTGCTAGATGCGTCTAAAAAATTTCAAGAGTATAATGCTGGTGCTGGTGTAGTAATGAACAAAAATAAATTATCTGGTATCGTAACTGAAAGAGATATTATTAAAACTGTCGCTGCAAATAAAAAAAATTTTTTAGAAACTAAATTAAAATATATTATGACAAAAAAAGTTGTTTATATAAATACAAATTTTACATTGATGAATGCTTTAGAAGTTTTAAAATCTAGTGGATTTAGACATTTACCAATATATGATAATAAAAAACTTAAATATTATGGTATTATTTCATATAAAGATTTTATGCTAGGAAATCTAAATTAATTATGAAAAAGTTTTATATAACAAATTACGCATTAGATCCAAATAGACCGTTTGCTAGAGACACAGAAAATAATTTAGTAAGAAAAAGTTATTGGTATGATCTTCAAGATAATTCTATTATTTCTTTATTTGAAAATGGAATAGGTGCAGTCCTAACAAATGAGGAAAAAAGAAATCACTTAATAGATATTAAAAGAGAATATTTAATAGATAAAGTTTGTGTGCAGGAGGTTCTTCCTCCAGAGGATTAAACAATTATATATTTATAATTATCCCTAAAAAATTTGCTTATTGAAATAGTACTTATTGGCTTACTTTTTTTTTTATATTTTATATTAGATTTTTTTGTATATCTTGTAATTGCCTTAAATTCTAAACGTATTGAATTATCATTATTTAAGGTCTTATATAAAATAATTTCTACAATTTGAAATTTTAAAAAATGTAGAAAAATTTTTTTTAAATGCTTAGTTGCATTTAAATTAAAATCTTTTAAATTATGTGTGTTAACAAACTTCTTAGTTAAAAAGCTTGCCGATAAGTCATTTTTTTTATATAAGATTTTATTATTCTTTCCCTGCTTACTATTATTCTTTGAGTTTATATTTAATTCACTTACCAACACTAAATTAGTAACGACTAAAAATTATTATTTTTTAATTTTCTTACAAGTACCCTTAATCTCAATTAGATTACTTTTAATATTATTAGATATTTTTGACTTTATGGTAAAGTTATTATTATTTAAATTTATAAAAACTAGTTCTAATCCACTTTCATTTCCTATTTCAGACATGTTTATGGCTAAAATTCCTGTACTATATTTTGTTAAAATATTATATGTACCGCTAATACTGAGTCCCGATAAATAAAGTTTTCTTTCTGATA
>JAYYAX010000038.1:0-6453 GCA_036042925.1 Pseudomonadota bacterium | reverse complement strand
AAAAGTTAGATTTATTTCTCCTGTAATTAATAATAGTTACATTAGAGCAAAGTTTATCGTCTTGAATGCTAAAGATTATAAAGGTGGTATTTTACTTACTAATAAGGTAACAATTGAAATTAAAAACAATGAAAAACCTGCACTAGTAGCAGAAACATTAAGTTTGCTTTATCACTAAAAATGTTTTGTTAATAGATCTTCAAGTGAGTTTATGCTTAAATTAGGTGTGAAGGTATTTTCTTTGAACTTATTTGAATATATACCATATTCATTAGGTCTTCTAATATAAATAGTATTATAGCCTACTTTATCAGCTGCTTGTAAATCACTTTTATGTGATGCTACCAAAGTACAATCATTCGGTTTAAAACCTAATATACTTGCTGCTCCTAAATAAACTAAAGGATCAGGCTTATACTTTTTAAAATTTTCTGCAGAAAGAATAAAGTTAAAGTCAAGATTTGCATATTCAAATAAATTTTTTTGCAAACTAATATTTCCATTTGATAGACTACTAGTTACGTATTTCCTACCTAATAATTTTAAGTATTTACTCGAGTCTTTCCAAGGCTCTAATTTATGCCAGAGAAATACTAATTCTTTTTTTTTTTCTTCAGTTATATTTTTTACTTTCATTTTCTTTAAAACGGTATTTAAAGATATTAAATGTAAATCATCTAAAAGCATCCAAGGAATTTTATTTTTATTTACCTTATCTAATATAGGCTGATATTCTAACCTCCAATTAATAACAAGTAATTCAATAAAAGAGTCATTCTTTTCAAATACCATATTTTTCTTGATATTATGAATTAGAGTTCCTCTCCAGTCTACTAAACTTCCGAAAATATCAAAAAAAATTGCTCTAGTCATATATTTAATAAAAAAATAATAATTGTATTTACATTATAAAAAATGGTAAATATTAGTATACATAAAGTTTATGATTGTACAAAAATGGGTAATAATTTACTAAAGGATAAAAAAGGATTAATAGTTGGCGTTGCAAATGAGAGATCTTTAGCGTGGGGTATAGCTAACAGTATTTTTCAATCAGGGGGATCGCTTGCTTTTACCTATCAAAATGAAGCATTGAAAAAAAGGATTATGCCCTTAGCTAATAAAGTCAATTCAAACTATGTTTATGAATTTGATGTACAAGATTATGAAGGTGCTCCCCACTTTTTTAAAAAACTATCTAAAGAGTTTGGAAAGCTTGATTTTTTAGTTCATGCAGTAGCTTTTTCGGATAAAGAAGAATTAAATGGTGACTATGTGGACACCTCAAAGGAAAATTTCCTAAATACTATGGAAATATCCTGCTTCTCCTTTACTTCTATAATAAAAAACTCATTACCTTATTTAAATGATAATGCAAGTTTATTGACTCTTTCTTATTTTGGAGCTGAAAAAGTTATACCTCATTACAATGTAATGGGAGTAGCAAAAGCAGCCCTAGAAAGTAGCGTTAAATATCTAGCTGTTGATCTGGGGAAACAAAATATTAGAGTTAACGCAATATCTGCAGGACCAGTAAGAACCCTAGCAGCATCTGGAATTTCTGACTTTCGATATATACTCAAATGGAATGAGTATAACTCTCCTCTTGAAAGAAATATTACTATAGATGATGTAGGAGGAGCTGGAGTATATTTGTGTTCAGACTTAAGTAGCGGAACTACAGGAGAAATTTTACATGTAGATGGAGGATATAATATTATTGGAATGAAGAATGTAAATGCTCCGGATATTAGTAAAGTATAAATGTCTAGTAACACCTTTGGAAAAATATTAAGCCTTACTACTTGGGGAGAAAGCCATGGTAAAGAAATAGGTGCTGTTTTAGATGGAGTTCCTCCAAATATAGAAATAAAAGAATCGTTTATACAAAATTATTTAAATCAAAGAAGACCTGGTCAATCTAAATATGTCACTCAAAGGAAAGAGAAAGATTTAATTAAAATAGTTTCAGGATTATATAAAGGAAAATCTACAGGAACACCAATTAGTATGGTAATTAAAAACTCTGATACTAAAGGAAAAGACTATGAAGAAATTAAAAATAAATTTAGACCGGCACATGCAGATTATACGTATTTTAAAAAATATGGAATAAGAGACTACAGAGGAGGAGGAAGGTCTAGTGCAAGAGAAACTGCTATGAGAGTTGCAGCTGGCGCAATTGCTAGACTAATTCTTGGCCAAAAAGTTATTATTACAGGAGCAGTTACTCAATTAGGAAAAAAAAAGATAAATAAAAAAAGATGGGATGATAGATTTATAACTAAAAATGATTTCTTCTGTCCTGATCCAAAAGTTATTAAAGACTGGGAAAACTATTTAACAAAAATAAGAAAATCAGGAAGCTCTTGTGGAGCTTTAATAGAAGTAAAAGTGACTGGTATGCCAGTTGGATTGGGAGAACCAATTTATGGAAAGTTAGATGCAGATATTGCATCAGCTCTAATGGGAATAAATGCAGTTAAAGGTGTTGAAATAGGAGCAGGATTTAATGTAGTTTCAATGTCAGGAGAAGAAAATGCCGATGAAATGATGATAAATAAAAAAGGGAATTTAAAATTTCTTTCAAACAACTCAGGAGGTATCTTAGGCGGAATATCTTCAGGGCAAGACTTAGTTTGTAGACTAGCAGTAAAGCCCACCTCATCTATACTAAAATATCAAAAGACTATTACAACAGAAAATAAAAATACTACAATAAGAACTATAGGAAGGCATGACCCATGTGTAGGAATTAGATGCGTTCCTATAGCCGAAGCAATGATTGCATTGGTTTTAGCTGATCATACTCTAAGAAATAATACTACAAACTTTACAGAGGAAGAGAATTAGTAATGAGCGGAGGAAAAAAAGAAAAATATTGGTCATTAAAAATTCCAATTAACTTATCTAAAATTGATAAAGAGATGAATGAATACCTTTTAGTATGCAAAGAAAAATTAGGTTTGATTCCTAATATCTTAAAAACTAATACAATAGATAAAAAAAAATTTAAAGTATTTAATCTTTTCTATAATAGGTTAATGCAAGATGAAAATTTTTTAACAAAATGTGAAAAAGAAATGATTGCGGTAGTTGTATCCTCAATCAATAGATGTTTATATTGCTGTATTTCTCATTCTTATACCTTAGGCAAGCTTTTAAATGATACAGCAGAAGCAAAAAATATTCTTATAAATTATAAAACAGCAAATTTAAAGATAAAACATATTAAAATGTTAGACTTTGTATATAAATTAACTAGCTCTAGTCATCTAATTAATGATACTGATAGAGATAATCTTAGAAAAGTAAAATTTTCTGAAAATCATATACTAGAAATTATTGAAGTTTGCTCATTCTTTAATATGACTAATAGAATTGCTTCTGGAACAAATATGAGGCCTAATAAAGAATATTATTTTTCACAGTAAATAAAAAATTCTTCATTTCCGGCTGCGCCAGTTATAGGGCTTTTTATGACTTGACTAACCTTCCATCCATTTAGTTTAAACCAATCTCTTACCTTGTTAATGGCAATTTTTTTGTAATTTTCGTTAGTTACTATTCCTTTTTTTCCTATCATATCTTTTGATAACTCAAACTGAGGTTTAATCAGAGCCATAATTGATATATTAATTTTTTTTGTAGCTACTATTTTTTCTAGTGCTTTTGTCAAACTAATAAAAGATAGATCACATGTAAGGAAAGTAATATTGGGATCTATATCCTCTATATTTAAATTCCTTACATTAGTATTTTCTATAACCGTTACATTGTTATTTTTAACAATTTTCCAATCTAATAAACCTTTGCCCACATCAACACAATAAATGTGCTTTACTTTTTGTTTTAACAAAACATCAGTAAAACCTCCAGTTGAAGAACCTAAATCTGCGCAAACTCTATCTTCTAAATTTAGATTTAATTTATCCAATGCATAAGATAGCTTTATTCCTCCTCTTGATACCCAATCATGAGATTTCTTTAATAGTCTAATAACTATATTGTCTGTGAATTTAGTACCTGGCTTCTCAATTTTTTTTTCATTTACTAATACTTTTCCTGCCATAATAAGAGCTTTCGCTTTGTTAACATTATTTACTAATCCATTTACTACTAATAATTTATCTAAACGAATTTTTTTTTGCATTAGGTAGTTCTATAACAAAGAAAGTCTATTAAGTTTGATAAAACTTTGGTGTCTTTATTAAGAAATACTAGTTTTTCTTTAGCTTTTAATGAAAGTATTGTTAAATGATTTTTTGTAAATTTTAATCCTTTAATTTTTATAAGAGTTGCTTTATTTTGTTTTTCATCTTTGTTTACTTTTTTTCCTAAAAGTTTTGGATTTCCTTCTTTATCTAATATATCGTCGGTAATTTGAAATATTTGTCCTAATATTAATCCAAACTCAAATAAAATCTCTAATTCTTTTTTACTAGCATCTCCCATAAACCCACCTACATAACAGCAAAATGCTAAAAGCAAACCAGTTTTTTTTGCTTGAATGTTATAAAATTTTTTAATTGTTGGCTTTTTAGAAGGTTTTTCTGCCTCTAAATCTAAAAATTGTCCTGCTAACATTCCTTCATGCCCTATAGCATTACTAAAAATTTTAAGAATAGTTATTTTTTTTTTATCATCTATGATAAATTTTTTGCTAGCAAGTATACTATAAGCATAGGTTAACAGAGAGGCTCCTCCTAGTAGTGCGTTCGCCTCATCAAATTTAATATGTACGGAAGGCTTTCCTCTTCTTAAATCATCATCATCCATACAAGGTAAATCATCATAAATTAAGGAAAAACTATGAGCCATTTCTATCGCCATGGCAGGATATTTGTATACTGAAGATTTCACTTTATACAAAGATGATATTTCAGAAATTATAAAAGGTCTTATTCGTTTTCCACCGTTTAATACTGAATAAAGCATTACTTTTTTTAAAACATTTGGTGTGATAATATCTAAAAGAATTTTCTTTAGTTCTTTTTCTATATATTTTTTATTCTTATTTAACTTAGCAAGTAATAATTTATTATTTTTTTTTTCCATTTTGAAACATTTTACCTATAGTTATGTTAATTTGTTTCATTTTCTTCTTTGATATTTTCTATTCTTAGTTTTGCCTCTTTAAGCCTTTGCTCACATATTTTTTTTAATTCCATTCCTTTTTCATAAGCAGATATAGCTTTTTCAAGTTCGAGTTCATCATTATTTAAGTTTTCTACTATCTCTTCTAAATCTTTTAAAGCATCTTCAAAACTAATTTTTTTTTTGCTATTCATTAATTTTATATCCTATGGTTGAGTTAATTTTAATTCTATTCGTCTATTTTTATTTCTATTTTCTTCATTTTCGTTATCCACTAATGGTCTGAACTCGCCAAAGCCAGCTACGTTTATGCGCTTTGGTTCTATTCCATTATCCATCATAACTTTTGCTACAGCGATTGCTCTAGCTACTGATAGCTCCCAGTTTGAAGGAAACTCATCATTTGATATAGGAACATCGTCTGTATGACCTTCTACTTGTATTATCCAATTTATTTTATTAGGTATTTTTTTTGTAATTGACTTTAACAATACAGTAATTTCTGACAATCTTGCTTTACCTTTTTCTCCTATGTCTGCAGAACCTGATTTAAAAAGAATTTCAGACTGAAGTACAAACCTATCACCTACTATATTGATTTCTTTTTGATCCTTTAAAATAGCTTTTAATCTTCCAAAAAACTCTGATCTGTATTCAGCAAGCTCTCCAATTTTTTCTTTAAGAGCCATGTCTAACTTTACCTTCAAATTATCTATCTCAGTTTCTTTTACCTCTACATCTGCCACAGATAATGATAGTGCTTCCTCCAACTTTGATAATTTATTATTTAATTCAGAAATAGTTTTATTTAGTTCGCTCATTTCTAGATTTAATTTTTTTGATATGTCCTTTTCAGTTTTTAAATTTAATTTTTCTATACCTAACTCTTCAAATAAAGTAGCAATTTTACTTTCTAATTCTTTTGTATTTATTTGATATTTTTTATTTAAGGCCTCTTTATCTTCTAGATTAGTTTTTAAATTAGATTTTTCTAAATTTAATATTTCTATTTGTTGATTTAATGTAGTAATTAATTCTGATAATTTTTTATTTTTCACTATATTTTCATCTAAATCAGCATCTAGCCTTTGAAGTTGATTTCTTAGGTTTTGTAATGCTGCGTCCTTTCCGGAAATCGATTGAGTTAAAAATGTCTGTGAGATCATAAAAATAGCTAAAAGAAAAACAAATACTAATAACAAAGTTGTTATGGCATCTACGAATCCTGGCCATATATTAACTTGGGTGATATTTTTTCTTCTCATCTTATTTTTTTATTAAAGAAATTGTTTTTGCTAATACTTTTATTTGCGAAGAAAGTTCCTCTAATTGTAATATGTTTTCATCTTTAAGCTG
>JAYYAX010000037.1:0-14900 GCA_036042925.1 Pseudomonadota bacterium | reverse complement strand
AATATAATTTTTTTAACTTATTTATAGCAGATAACAAAAATGCCTTTTGGATAAAATATGATAATTATTTAATAGAGTCATCACCTATCCCTTATGGTTATTCAATTCTAGATAATAAGAATTTAAATGATAAAAATTCTTTAAGGCAAAAAATTAACAAAAAAACATTTCAGACAACTAAGCATCCTCTCCCTGAAAAAAATGATTTTCAAGGATGGAAGAAACTTTTAATGAGAAAAAAACAAATGGTAGACTCAGAACTAGCTTCGATATATGTTAATAAGACAATTAATGATTATGGAACAGTTTGTTCATCAATAATTGTGTTACCAAGTAATAAAAATAATAACAAAAATATTTTTTGGATATATAGAGACTCTTTAAGTGCAAAACCTAGTTTTAGAAAATTAAAAATATAAAGATAGACATATGAAATTACTTATTGAAGGAAAAGCAAAAAAAATTTTTCAAAGCAAAGAAAAAAATATATTGGTCCAATACTTTAAAGATAGCACTACAGCCTTTAATAATAAAAAGAAAAAAGAATTTAAAAATAAAGGTATAATTAACAATTTAATATCTTCTAATATTTTTAATTACCTTAATAAAAATAAAGTTAATACTCATTTCATAAAGAAAATTAGTAGCAGAGAGCAATTGATTAAAAAAGTAAAAATAATACCCTTAGAAGTTGTAGTTAGAAATTATTCTGCTGGTAGTATAGTAACTAGACTAGGAATAAAAAGAGGTATGGTCTTTAAGCAACCTTTGATAGAGTTTTATTATAAATCTGATTTATTAAATGATCCACTAATAACAGATGAACACATATTTTTGCTAAAACTTGCAAAAAAGCAACATCTTAATAAAATTAAAAAAATAAGCCTCAAAGTTAATAATTTATTAGTAAAGTATTTTAAGAAAATTAATATTGTACTAATAGATTATAAACTTGAATTCGGTACTTTAAATAATAAAATAGTATTAGCAGATGAAATTTCTCCAGATAGTTGTAGATTATGGGATACCAAAACTAAGTTAAGTTATGATAAAGATGTATTTAGAGAGAGTAAGGGAAATTTACTAAGATCATATAAAGAAATTATTAAAAGATTAAAATTAGAGGAATATGATGTTTAAATTAGATGTAATAGTAAAATTGAAAAAAGATGTATTAGATCCTCAAGGAAAAGCAATTGAGCAAGCTGCTGAAAATATGAACCTTAAAAATATATATTCCGTAAAACAAAATAAATATTTTGAAGTTATTGTTCAAAAAGTTCCTAATAAAGAAAAAGCTAAAGAAATTGTTAACAAACTAAGTAAAGACCTTCTAGCTAACGAGGTAATTGAGGATTTTAAAATAATAAGCAGTAAAAAATTATGAGAACATCAATTATTGTATTTCCAGGATCTAATTGTGACAAAGATATATTTTATTCTATTACAAATGTGCTTGGTAAGTCTCCTGTGTTAGTATGGTATAAAGAAGAAATACCTTCTAATACAGACTTAATAATTATACCTGGAGGATTTTCTTTTGGTGATTATTTGAGATGTGGCTCAATTGCAGCAAAATCTAATATTCTCAAACAAATTAATTTATTTGTTAAAAAAGGTACAAAAGTTTTAGGTATTTGTAATGGATTTCAAATACTAACAGAAGCAGGTTTTCTTCCTGGTATGTTACTAATGAATAAAAGTTTAAAGTTTATATGTAGAAATGTAAATCTACGAGTAACTAATAACTTTAATTCATTTACTTCAGGCTTTAAAATGCATGAAACTATTGAAATGCCAATTGCTCACAAAGTAGGAAATTATTTTATTAATCAAGAAGGTTTGAATAAACTTCTTAATAACAATCAAGTAGTTTTTAGATATTCTGATAAAATTGGAAAATGTACAAACTTAGAAAATCCAAATGGGTCTACTTATAATATAGCTGGTATCATCGACACAAAAGGAAGTATTATGGGAATGATGCCACATCCAGAGAGATATTATAATAATAAAAATAAAGATTTTACAATGAAGAAAATTTTAGAATCACTCACTAATGCTAAATAACCATTTACAAAAATACATAAATAAAATAGGTCTTTCTCTTGAAGATTATAATGAATGTAAAGTTCTTTTGAGAAGAGAGCCGCTTAAAACTGAGCTAGCGCTTTTCTCTGCAATGTGGAGTGAGCACTGCTCATATAAATCTTCTAAATATTGGTTGAAGAAATTACCCCATAAAGCTAAGCATGTGATACAAGGACCTGGTGAAAATGCAGGAGTTATAGATATTGGCTGTAATAATGCTATTATTTTTAAGATAGAAAGTCATAATCATCCTTCCTTTATAGAGCCTTATCAAGGCGCAGCTACCGGAGTTGGAGGAATTATGAGAGATATTTTTACTATGGGTGCAAGACCAATTGCTAATTTAAATTGCTTAAGATTTGGTAGCTTAAATAATAAGAAAACAAAATATCTATTTAATGGTGTTGTGACTGGAGTCGGAGATTATGGTAACTGTACCGGAATTCCAACTGTTGCTGGAGAATGCAGTTTTGATAGCAGATATAATGATAATATACTAGTCAATGCAATGACTATAGGTATTACAAAAAAAAATAAAGTTTTCTATGCAAAAGCTGGGAAAGCTGGCAATAAGGTTGTTTATGTTGGCTCTAAAACTGGAAGAGATGGAATACATGGGGCTAGTATGTCTTCAGAGGCATTTTCTAAAAACTCAGATACACTAAAGCCTACAGTCCAAGTAGGTGATCCATTTTCAGAAAAACTATTAATGGAAGCATGTCTTGAACTTATGGATAATAACTTGGTTATTGGCTTACAAGATATGGGAGCAGCTGGGCTAACCTCATCAGCAGTAGAAATTGCCGCATCTTCAAAAATGGGAATTAAGCTAAATCTTGACAATGTACCTCTCAGAGATGGTGAAATGAATGCTGATGAAATAATGTTATCAGAAAGTCAAGAAAGAATGTTAATGATAATTAGTCCTCAAAAGATAAAATTAGCTAAAAAAGTCTTTGAAAAGTGGGGACTATCTTTTTCCTCTATCGGAGAAATTACAAGTACTAAAAATATTAATATATACTTTAAGAAAAGAAGCGTTGCTAATATTCCTTTAGAATTTCTTACTAATGCTAAAGCATATAGAAGACCTTTTATAATAAATAAAAATATAAATGAAAGAAAAGAATATCCAAAGAAAAGTATATCTGAAATAGTGCAAAAAATCTTTACTGACTCTAATCTTAGTATCCGAGAAATAATATGGGATCAATATGATCATATGATTACTAGAAATGTTATTTCAAAGATAGGAGAAAATGCATCTGTAATAAAAACAAATGATAATTATCAGGCCATAGCTGTGACTACTGATTGTAATATATTTTATTGTGATTTAGATCCTTTTTTAGGAGTAATACAAGCAATATCAGAAAGCTATAGAAATTTAACTGCAGTAGGAGCTGTACCTTTAGCTATAACTAACTGCTTAAATTTCGGAAATCCAGAGAAAAAAGAGATTATGGGTCAGTTTGTACAAACTATACGAGGGATGCAAATAGCCTCGAAAGGATTATCTTTACCTATTGTGTCTGGTAATGTGTCATTCTACAACGAAACAAATGAGAAAAGTATACCTCCAACTCCTCAAATAGGCGCAGTAGGATTGATTAATGACTACAGAAAAACTGTTTCAATGTCTTCCTTTAATGAAAAAAATCATTTATTCATTATAGGAGAAACTATTGGATATCTATCAGGTTCGGCTTACGAAAGAAGTTTGCTTGGTTACAAAAATATTAAACATAACTCTGTTCCTCCAAAAACTAATCTAAATTTAGAAGTAAAAACATCAAAAGTAATATTAAAACTTATAAACAAGAAACTAATCAATGCTTGCCATGACGTTTCAGATGGAGGAATTTTGGTATCAATTCTAGAAATGTGCATGGCAAAAAAAATTGGCTTTCATTTTTCAAAATTGTCTTCAAGCCATCAGTATTTGTTTGGAGAAGATCAAGGAAGATATTTAGTTGCCATTGATGAGGAAAATACAGGTAAAATTTCTTCTATATTAAATGACAATTGTATTAAATATAAAAAATTAGGAGCTTTTTCAAATACAAACAGATTATTGATATTTCCAGATAAAAGCAGTATAAAGTTAAATAGTATTATAAAATTTAGAAAAGCTTGGGAAAAAAAAGTGTAACCATGGGAATGAAAGTCGAAGAAATAAAAGCTTTAATTAAAAAATCTATTCCAGATGCAACAATAGAGATTAAAGATTTAGCAGGTGATGACAATCACTACGCTGCAGTTGTAAAATCTAAAATATTTATTGGTAAGTCAAAAATACAGCAGCATAAATTAGTATATGATGCATTAGAAGGCAGAATGGGAGGAGTTTTACATGCATTGTCTCTTACCACAATAATTGATAACTAATATTAAAATAGGAGTAAAAAATGAGCGAAATAAACGGAAAAATACAGGAATATAATAAGGGCAATGAAGTAGTTTTATATATGAAAGGAAATCCTACTTTTCCACAATGTGGTTTTTCCTCTACAGTTGTGCAAATACTAAAACACATTGGCGTGGATTTTAAATCCTACGATGTGCTTCAAGATGAAGAATTAAGAGAAGGTATCAAAAAGTATAGCAGCTGGCCTACTATTCCCCAACTTTATGTAAAAGAGGAATTTGTAGGAGGTTGCGATATTGTAAGAGAAATGTTTGATAGTGGTGAATTATCAAAATTATTTGATGACAAAAAAATCAAACTAAGGGAATAGTTTTATCTGGAGTAATATTCGATAACTAAGTTAGGCTCCATTTGTACTGGATATGGTACATCACTCAACTTAGGAATTCTTATTAAACGGCCTACTATTTTTTGCTTATCAAATTCAATATAATCAGGAACTTCCTTTACAGCTTTATCTGTACATTCTAAGACGACAGGATGTTGTAAAGATTTCTTTCTAACACATATTATATCTTTTGTACTTACACAAAATGACGGAATCGTGACCTTTTTATTATTAACTTCTATATGTCCATGGCTTATTATTTGTCTTGCAGCAAAAACTGTAGGGGCAATATTCATTCTATAAATTATAGCATCTAGCCTTGTTTCTAATAAGGCTATAAGATGCTCCCCAGTATCTCCCTTTCTCTTAAGGGCCTTTTCATAGTATTTTCTGAATTGCTTTTCAGATACATTACCATAGTATCCTTTCAGTTTTTGTTTTGCATATAATTGAACACCATAGTCTGAAAGTTTTTTTCTTTTGGCACCATGTTGACCAGGACCATACTCTCTTCTATTAAATGGGGATTTCGGCTCACCCCAAAGGTTACACCCTAGTCTTCTATCTATTTTGTTTCTTGGTTCTGTTCTTTTACTCATAATTAATAAATTTGTAGAATACTTGTCTTTTAAAACTTGTCAATCATTTCTTTTATTTTTTAATGTAGTAATAATACCGTGTAAAATTCTTAACTCTTTATTAGTCAAATTATTTTTAGAAAATATATTTCTTACATTGATTGTTAATTTATCATCTTCTTCCTTGTTAGAGAAAAATTTCTTGGTTTTAAGAACTTTTATTAACCTATTATTAAAGAAATTAATTTCTTTTTTATTTGCAAGGTCTTCCTTATGGTAATGATAGTTTCCTTCTAGCTTATGTTTATTTAAATACCACTCATAGCATATTATGTTAACAGACATTGCAAGATTTAAAGATCCAAAGCCTTTTATCGACGGAATGTTTATTACAGTATTTGCATGTGAAAGATCTTTATTTTTTAAACCCGCTTTTTCTGCGCCAAATAAAAAAGCAATAGAGTTTCTTCTATACTTCTTATTTATATTCTCAATTATGTTTCTGGGGAAATCTACAAAACTATCCAAATCTCTTCTCCTTACTGAGGTAGCACATAAAAACTCGATATCTTCTATAGACTTTTCTAAACTCTCGTAAACTTTTACAGTAGAGCTAATAGTATCGTAAGCACCAGCTGAACTTGATTTTACTTTAGTGTCTTTCCAATCTATTTTTGGTTTTACTAATCTCAATTTTTTAAATCCAAAATTTAACATTGCTCTCATCACCATTCCTAAATTTTCAGGAAGTTGAACTTCCATTAAAATAATACTTGGTTCTTCGAAATAAATAATTTGAGAACTATCTGTACCTGCCATTTAATTTTTAAATTTATTAGTAATCGGATACCTTCTTTCTTTTCCGAATGCTTTAGAAGAAAGCTTTACGCCTGGAGGCGCTTGCCTTCTTTTATATTCAGATTTAAATACTAATGCGCTTATTTTTTTTACCAAAGCTGTTTTGAAGCCTCTTTTAACTATCTCTTTAACTGATAGCTCTTCTTCTATTAAACAATATAAGATTTCATCTAAAATTTCATATGGTGGCAAACTATCTGTATCTTTTTGATTAGGTCTTAATTCAGCAGATGGACTTTTTAAAATAGAGTTTTTTGGTATTACTATTCCTTTGGGTCCCTTTAATTGACTAGATTTATGATTATTTCTCCATTTTGCCAAATTATAAAGGTCTGTTTTATAAACATCCTTTAAAACATTAAAACCTCCATTCATATCGCCATAAATTGTTGAGTAACCTACTGACATTTCACTTTTATTACCAGTGCTTATTAAGAGGTAGGAAAAATTATTAGAAAATGCCATTAAGACAGAACCTCTAATTCTAGACTGTAGATTCTCATCAGTTAAAGATTTTATGTCATTGAGAAAATGTTTTTTAAGGTTTAAAATATAAGCTTTGTGAATATCTTTAATATGAACTATTTTGCTGTCAATTTTAAGTAATTTTGCAGATTTTTCTGCGTCTATTATACTTTCTTTAGAAGAATATCTAGAAGGCATCAATACTCCAATTACATTTTTACTTCCTACTGCATCAACAGCTATAGCTGCACTCACTGCTGAGTCAATTCCTCCTGATAAACCTAAAACAATTTTTTTAAAGGAGTTTTTGTAAAAGTAGTCTTTCAGTCCTAGAGTTAGACCACTCCAAGTGTTAAATTCATTTTTTTCACAATACTTAATAGTCTTATTTAATTTGTCATTTTTTTTTTCTTTTAAATCAATAATTCTAGTCTCTTCTTTCCATGAACTGCATTTATTAACTACTTCTCCAGATAAATTCATAAAAAAGGAATTTCCATCAAATACCAATTCGTCTTGCCCTCCTACTTGATTTACATAAATTATTGATAATTTATTTTTTTTAGCTATTTTTTTACAAATTTCTAATCTATTTTTTAATTTATTATTTTCAAAAGGAGAAGCATTAATAGAAATTAGTATATTCGCACCTTTCTTTTTAAAGTATGTTGGTAAATCTCCATACCAAATGTCTTCGCATATTAATAACCCTATACTATAATGTTTGAATTTAATAACATTATTTTTTTTTCCTTTTTGAAAAATTCTTTTTTCATCAAAAACACCATAGTTTGGCAGTTTATTCTTAAAAACATAAGTTACTTCATTTCTATACATAAATATTGCAGAGTTATAAGTATTTCCATTTTTTCTAATCGGAGACCCAATTATTACTGCAATTTTTTTTTTTCTAATATAAAGTCCTATTTTATTAATATATTTTTCTAATTCTAATAGAAAGCTTTGTTTGTAAACTAAGTCTTCTGGTGGATAACCACTCAATGAAAGTTCTGGAAATATAATCAAGTCTGCTTTATTGGAGTATTTGTGAATATGGAAAATTATTTTGTTATAATTTCCTAAAATATTTCCTACAGTTGGATTTATTTGTGCTAGAGCTACTTTCATGAACTTATTTGATTAAAAACTCTCTTCCTTTTTTTACTAAATTTTTTCCATTATATTTTATTATATCTGCAGTCGCATAAGTTTCCTCCCAATTGTTAGGTATATATGAACCTGTTCCTATAACATCTACTGGTGCTTTAGCATTTGCAAATAACATACACTTTTCCGTATTAAATCCTGAAGAAGCAACTATTTTAACTTTATTCCAACCGTGTTGATCTAATATATTTCTTAAAAAAAATATTGAAGAAACACTTACTCCTGTACCAACTAACCATTTCATTTCTTTTTCATTTCTATAAGTTTTTATTGAGTTAGGACAGAATTCTTCAAGAACTTCATAAGATTTTTCAATGTCTAGTCCTTCTATATATCTTCCTCCATGGGTATCTAGCCTTACAGAAAGCTTTCCATTTTTAGCTAATTTTTTAAAGAAATTACATACTTCTAGACTATCAGTAATTTCCTTGCCGAAATAATCCACCAGTACTGTCATTTCTTCCTTTGGAAAAGAATTATAAAATAACTTTGCTGCCTCTAATGTAGATTTAGCAAAACCTATGAAAGCATGTGGCATGGTACCTAATCCTTTTTTTCTGCCAAAATAATGAGAAGTTGATGCACAAGATGTTCCTATAAATCCTTTAGCTCTTTTTTCTTTTTTTGCTTTATTCGATCCCACACTAGCTCCATATGCCATCAAATCATGCATTTCTGATCCTGCACAATGTCTTGCATCCATTGCTAAAAAGCTTGTTCTAGGTATTTCTTTGCACATTATGTAAGCGTTGTATGCAGCTACGGAAGCAGGACCTATTAGTTGTAAATAGATAGTTTCTAAATCAACTAATTTTGAAAAAAATCCGCTAACATACATTAATGGATCTCCTGCTCCTACCCAATCTCCTTCATTGTGACATAGTTTAATTGTGAATTTAGTTTTCCTACTTCTTTCAACTTTTTTGAACCATTCAACTGCCTTCTTAGGACAGAATAAAACAGGGCGTCTCATAAATACCGCATAAGTCACTTTTACATCATTATTTTTTTTTATTATCTCTTTAGTTTTAAGAAAATATTGATCAGTATTTTTCTTTATAAAGTTTTCTAAATTTAATTTATCCAAAAATCACCAATTAATTAGTTTTTAAAAACTCAGATATTTTAAATGCTAACTCTACACCTTGATTAGCATTGAGTCTTGGGTCACAATGAGTATGATATCTATCGGATAGGTTTTCTTCCTTTATTTCTTGCTCTCCTCCTATACACTCTGTAACATTTTGACCAGTAATTTCTAAATGAATACCACCAGGAAATGTTCCAAGTTCCTTGTGAATAGAAAAAAATACTTCAATTTCTTCTATTATTTTATCAAAAGACCTAGTTTTGTATCCATTATTTGATTTGTAGGTATTAGCATGCATTGGGTCACATGACCAAATGACGGTTTTTTTATTTTTTTTTATCTCTTCAATTAATCTTGGTAAATTATTATTTAAATTTGTTGCTCCCATTCTGGTTATGAGAGTTATTCTGCCTGGCTCATTTTTTGGATTTAGTTTATTTATCAAATCTATTATGTATTGGTTATCTGTTTTAGGACCAATTTTAACACCTATTGGATTTTCTATACCTCTCATAAACTCAATATGTGCCTCGTTTATTTTTCTAGTTCTTTCACCTATCCAAAGCATATGAGCTGAACAGTCAAACCAGCCACCAAAGATTGAGTCAGTTCTTGTTAAACATTCTTCATAATTCAGCAATAGGGCCTCGTGACTGGTAAAAAAGTCAACTTGTCCAAATTCAGAAGTATTTTTCTTATCTAAACCGCAAGCTTTAATAAATTCTAAAGCTTTACTAATAGAGTTTGCAATGTCTAGAAATTTACTTTTTGTACTATTCTTGACAAAATCTAAATTCCATTTATGAACCTTTTCTAAATCAGCTAATCCACCCGTAGCAAACGCTCTTAATAAATTGAGAGTTGACGCTGCCTGATTATATGCTCTTAGCATTCTTTCAGGATTAGCTTTTCTAGCATTTTCTTCAAACTCTATATCATTTATTATGTCTCCTCTGTAAGAGGGAAGTTTTTTTTCTCCAATTACTTCATAATCATCAGAACGAGGCTTCGCAAATTGTCCTGCCATTCTTCCAACTTTTATAACAGGTAGGGAAGTTGCATACGTTAGAATAGCTGACATTTGCAATAAAACTTTGAAGGAGTCTCTTAGTGTATTTGCATTAAAATCAGAAAAACTTTCTGCGCAATCGCCACCCTGCAATAGAAATGCCTTTCCCTGTGAAACTTTAGCTAATTTATTTTTAAGATTTCTTACCTCATCTGCAAAAACTAATGGCGGCAATTTTTCTATTTGTTTTTCAACTTTATTCACGTGACCAACATCATCATAAGCAGGTTGCTGACTAATAGGATAATTTCTCCACGAGTTTTTTTTCCATTTAATTTCCATACATTATACTCTACTTATTACTCTATTTGGTTTTTTAAAGGTTACAAATTCTTCAGCTACCGTAGGATGTATAGCCATAGTGTTATTAAAGTTATGAATAGTAGCTTTAGCTTCTATAGCTACTCCTATTAACTGAATAATTTCAGGTCCTTCCTCACCAAACATGTGTGCCGCTACTACCCTTTTGTTAATTCCATTTACTATTAACTTAATATATGTCGGTATTTTCTTATTAACAATAGAATACTTTAAAGACGTAAATTTACTTTCATAGATTTCTATTTTCTTATATTTCTTTTTAGCTTCTTTCTCTGTTGGACCTATTGAACTAATTGGAGGTGAAGAAAAAACAGCTGTACCTACATGGCTTAAATCAATATTTTTTACTTTACTTTTTCCAAACAACTTTTCACTTAGAAACTGTCCTTCAGCTATTGCAACGGGGGTTAAATTCATTCTATCTGTAACATCTCCAACTGCGAAAATATTTTTTATATTAGTCATCAAATTTTTGTTTACTTTGATAGCTTTTGTTTTTGTTAATTTTATTCCTAATTCTTCTAGATTAAGTCTGCTTATATTAGGCTCTCTTCCTATAGCTACCAATATTTCATTAGAATTTAGCTTAATATTTGAGTTTTTTAAAGAAATTTCCTTCAGCTTTTTTTTTAAAGAAACTTTTCTGACCTCTTCATTTAAATAAACGTTGACTCCTTTTGAGATAAGGCTTTCTTTAACTAAATCAATCAGATCTTTATCAAATCCTCTTAATATATTTTTTCTACAAATTAAATTTACTTTTGAACCCAAAGAAGCAAAAATAAATGCAAATTCTATTGCAATATATCCTGAACCTACGACAGTTAGAGACTTTGGTATTTTTTTTAATTCCATTATTTGGTCAGAGTTTATGCAATGTTGGTGTCCTATAATATTTAACTTTTTAGGCATACCTCCTGTAGATATTATTATATTTTTTGCTGAAATTTTTTTTTTTCCAACTTTAATAATTTTATTTCTTTCAAGGAATGCCTCTTCATAGATAATTTTAACGCCTGCATTTTTTGCATTTTTGTCATAAATACTTTCTAATCTTCTTAATTCTTTGTTCTTGTTCTCAATTAAACTTATAAATTTTTTAGAAATACTCTTAATGCTCCAGCCATAGTAACTTGCATTATTAAAAACATCTTTATATTGAGAAGCATAAAAAAATAGTTTTTTTGGAATACACCCTCTTATTACACAGGTTCCTCCCATTCTATCTTTTTCACATAATGCTACTTTTGCTCCATGTAAAGCTGCAATTCTTGCAGCTCTAACTCCTCCTGAACCTCCTCCAATAACTATTAAATCAAAATTATCCATGCTCTATATATTATAATTTTCTAATTAGTGAATTGATATTTTTTGTATATTCTTTAAATGTAAATTTTTTTTTATATTTTTCCATAGCATTAACTCCTAATTTATTTCTAAGATTTAAATCATCTTTTAGTCTAGTTATAGCATTTTTTAATTCTTGCTTATTATTTTTTTCTATTAAAAGTCCATTTTTATTATTATTAATGATATCTTTTGGGCCATTACAGTTAGTGCTAATAACAGGAATTCCTCTTGCCATTGCCTCAATAATGACAATGCCAAATGGCTCTTCATAAGAACTACAGCAGAAAACGTCTATTTTTTTGAAGAAAAGTTCTTTATTTTCAATCCAACCTAGCAGCTTAATGTTGTGGCTTTTATACGAAATATTCTTTAAATTCTTATGCTCTTTTCCATCTCCAGCTATGAGTAGTTCAATATTCTCTATTTCTTGACATGTTTTAATTAAAAAATCAAATCCCTTTTTTTTAATTAGCCTTCCCATTGATCCTATAACTAACTTATTTTCAACATCAGATATTACCTCTTTAGAGTGGCTAGTATTATTTTCATATTTTATGTGAATAGAGTTAGGAATATATATAGCTTTTTTGCAATATACAGAGTTAATTTTTTTTTCCATTGTAGTATTAACTGTCACAACTCTATCAGCATATTTGAAATATTTAAATTGCGAAACTTTATCTGTGTGAAAAAAAAACACAATTTTTTTTTTTGGAAATTGAGCTCTAATTAATTTTAATAATTTGCTATTATGAATAAATATAATATCAGTTTTTTTTAATATTTTCTTAATATTACCTCCTACAAAACCAAATTTAAAAATAATTTTATTTATAAAACCAATATTTTTAATAACTGAATTTTTAATTTTATTTAAATCATTTAAAAACTTCTGATTTTGTAGAATTTGATTAGTCAAAATTATATTAATTACCTCACTGCTTAAAGATAAAGCGCTCGAGGATATTTGTATCATTGTTGAGATACCACCAGGCTTTTTATCTAAGGATAGGACAGTATATATTTGATTTTTCTTATTTTTCAATGAACTAATTATTTACGCCATCAATGCATATATATTTAATTTCTAGATACTCATCTAATCCTTCTGAAGCGCCCTCTCTACCAATACCAGATTCCTTGATCCCTCCAAATGGAGCTACTTCAGTAGAAATAACTCCTGCATTTACACCTATCATGCCGTACTCCAAAGCCTCAGCTACTCTCCAGATTCTTCCTATATCTCTACTAAAAAAATAACCTGCTAACCCATAATTTGTATCATTAGCCATTTCTATAACCTCTTGATCATTAGAAAACTTGATCAGTGGAGCTACTGGACCAAAAGTTTCTTCATAAAAAATTTTCATTTGACTAGTGACATTAGTCATTACAGTAGGTTTATAAAATTGTTTACCTGCATTGTCTTGATCACCGCCAATTATTACTTTCGCACCTTTATTCCTTGCATCATCTACATGACTTTTAACTTTTTCTAGAGCTGCTTCTGTTATTAATGGACCTATTTGAGCTCCGTCTTCCCTTCCATCTGATACTTTAAGCTCTGAAGACTTTTGTGCTAGCATTTCGGCAAATTTATCGTGAATTTTCTCATGCACAAATATTCTATTAGCTGAAACACACACTTGACCACTATTTCTGTATTTATTTGCCATAGCTCCTTTTACTGCTTCCTCTAGGTCTGCATCTTCAAAAACTATAAAGGGAGCATGCCCTCCTAGCTCCATGGAAACTTTTTTTATTGTGGAAGCAGATTTAGCAATTAAAGCTCTTCCTACGTTGGTAGAACCAGTAAAAGATATCTTTCTTACGGTTTTATTTGTACATAGCTCGTCTCCTACTTCAGCTACATTTTTTTCAGATACAGATATTAAATTTATTACTCCTTTTGGTACACCGGCACGATTAGCCAATTCAGTTAGTGCTGTTGCTGAAAATGGAGTAGATCCTGCTGGTTTAATCACGACTGGACAGCCAGCTGCCAATGCTGGAGCAACCTTTCTAGTAATCATTGCTGAAGGAAAATTCCAAGGTGTAATAATTCCACATACACCAATTGATTGTTTAATTGTTAGAATACGTCTATCCGATAATGTAGATGGAATAGTTTTACCGTAGGCTCTCTTAGCCTCTTCAGAAAACCACTCTGTAAACCAAGACGCATAGTTTATTTCACCTCTTGAGTCATTTATTGGTTTTCCATTTTCCAAAGTCATGATTAAAGCTAAATCATCTATATTCTCAAGTATAAGTTGATGCCAATTTTTTATAATGATTGATCTATCCTTACCGGATAAACTTTTCCAGCCCTTCCAAGCATCATTTGCAGCATCTATAGCTCTTATTGTTTCTGCTTTAGAACAATTGGGCATATACCCTAATAGTTTTTGATTCGAAGGGTTATAAACTTCAAAAGTTTCTCCAGTTTCTGCGTCTATCCACTCCCCGTTTATAAAGCATTGCTGTTTAAATAATTTTTTATCCTTTAATTCAAAAGTAAAACTTGCTTCATCAAAATCCATAATTCCTCCACTTTAAAATTTTATAAGTATTTTAACCAAATCTGTTTTTGTCTTCTGTTCCAGGAGAAACAAACCAGAATAGTAAGAATACAAAACTAATAACTGATAAGATAACAGACATATTAGTCAAAATTATAGACATATTAGTAATTTTTGTAAAAAAGAAAAAAAATGTACCTAAAAATGGCGGTAAAAGCCACCAACCAGATTTATCCACGTCATGAAGCCTTCTTACACTAACACTAATACCATGAATAAATGTAATTGCAAAAATAAATAAAGAGAATAATCCCGAGTCTTGTTCTAAAAAAATTTGGTCTAATCTAAAGGAAGCATAAGCCAAAGTTAGTTCAAAAAATCTCCAATACCAATACTCTGAACGCGTAGCTCTCCCTTTGAATATGATATATTTTTTAAAGCATATATTTATGGCCTGTACAAAATTCATATAAATATTTAGAAGGTTTTCAATTAGTATTTTTATCACTTGAAAGGGGTTCATATAATTAGCTATTATTTTAAAATGAAATACGAAAATTCTAACACATGTATTATTAAAACCAAAATTGGTAATATTTTTATAGAAATTAAAGATTATAAAGTAATTAAAAT
>JAYYAX010000036.1:0-18295 GCA_036042925.1 Pseudomonadota bacterium | reverse complement strand
TATCAAATTACCTGAGTGAAGATTTAAAAAAATTAGAATTGAATATGCTGAATATAGAAGGAAAGAGGGGTGGAGATTGGATTATATTAGATGTTGGAGACATAATCATTCATCTATTTCGAAGTGAAGTAAGAGAATATTATAATTTAGAAAAAATGTGGACAATCAACTAATTTAATTAAATGCTTTTTACTATCAGCAATAACAAATTTGTATTCTTAAAAAAATATATTTTATCTATATTGCAACTTATTTTAACTTATTTTCTTGCCATATTTTATGTAAATTCTAATGACCCAGAAGAAAAATTAAAGCAAATAGAAAAAGAGTTAGAAAAAAATAATATAATTGAAAAAACTCTTAAGAAAAAACAGAAAAAAATAGATTTGGATATTAAAAAAATTGAAAGTCTTTTAAAAAAAAATGAAGATAAAATACAAATACAACTAACCAAAAAAAAAAAAATAGAAGCGGAAATAACTAATAATATAATATAAAAAAAAACAATAGAAAAAAAAGTATCAAATCTAAATAAATCAAAAAAAAATATTATTGAATTTATTTTAGAAGATAATATCAATTAAAAAAAATAAAATTATTATGATTTATTTGTAGATACTGTTTACAACAATATAAAAAAAAAAGAAAAGTTAAAAAAAAAAGATCTATTAAGAATAAATGATCTTATTATTTTATCAGAGGAAAAATTAAATAATATAGAAATAAAAATATCAGCTATAAATAATAACTTTTTAGAAAAATCAGCATTAGAGACCAGTCTTCAGGGCGAGAATATAATCACCATGATACAAAGAAGAGAAAAGCAATTAGAAAATAAGGCTATTGGTAGAGAAGCTGAAGAATTAAAAGAGCTTATAGAGTCTCTAAAGACTAAATCAACTAAATCTCGAAGAACAAAGAAGTCAGAAAATTATAACTTTAAAAGGCTTGAAGATATTCTTCCAGTAAAATTAAAAAATATTGAAAAAATGAGGACAGATAGAGCAAAAAAAGGTATAGTTCTTACTTTGAAGAATAAAAGTTTTTTAACTACGCCCAATGATGGAATAGTTGTTTATGCTGACTCTTTTAAAGGTTATGGAAATATGGTTATTTTAGATTTGGGTAATAATTATCACATAATTTATTCTGGGTTGACTAATATAATGTGCTCAGTAGGAGATTGGGTAAATGCCGGAAGAATTTTAGGTGAAATTGAGTTAAAATATAAAAGTAACGAAGTGTATTTGGAAGTAAGGTTTAAAGGAAAAACTATAAACCCTGCAAACTGGATAAAATCATAAAATAATGATGAGAGGTATATATGTTTAAAAATTTCAAATTTTCTGTAATTGTTCTACTAGTTTTTAAACTAAATTTATTTTTTGTAGGGTTTTTAAAAGCAAACCAACAAGATGTATATAAACAATTAAATTTATTTGGTGAGGTTTATGAAAGAGTAAGATCTGAATATGTTGAAGAGATAAAAGATAAGGACTTAATAGAAGCTGCTATTAATGGTATGCTTCAATCACTAGATCCTCATTCAAGTTATTTAAATTCTGACAGTTTTGAAGAAATGAAAGTTCAAACAAAAGGAGAATTTGGAGGTTTAGGGATCGAAGTTACCATGGAAAATGGTCTCGTTAAAGTAGTATCGCCAATAGATGAAACACCTGCAGCCAAAGCAGGCATTAAATCTGGAGATTATATCTCTCATATAGATCAAGAAGCAGTAATGGGACTAACCTTATCTGAAGCAGTAGATAAAATGAGAGGGCCAGTTAATACTCCTATATTAATTACTGTTATTAGAAAGGGAGAAGAGCCTTTTGACGTTGAAATTGTGAGAGATATTATTAAAATTACTTCAGTAAAAATCAAAGTTCATGATGAAGTAGGATATTTAAGAATAACCTCATTTACACAAAAAACTCATAAAAATTTAATCAAAGAATTCTCGAAATTAGAAAATAAAATGAATGGTAACATGAAAGGATTAGTTTTAGACTTAAGAAATAATCCTGGAGGATTACTTGATCAAGCTGTGTCTGTTTCAGATGCCTTCTTGGAAAGAGGAGAAATAGTTTCTACTAGGGGCAGAGAAACTGATACTGAACAGAGGTTTAATGCCTCGAAAGGTGATATTACTAAAGGTATTCCAATTGTAGTTTTAATAAATGGTGGTTCTGCATCTGCTTCAGAGATTGTTGCAGGGGCTCTTCAAGATCATAAAAGAGGTATATTATTAGGAACCTCTACATTTGGAAAAGGCTCAGTGCAAACAATAATTCCTGTTAGTAGTAAAGGAGCTATTAGATTAACAACTGCGAGATACTATACACCGTCAGGAAAATCAATTCAAGCAACGGGTATTGAACCAGATATTTTTGTACCACAGTCTAAGCTAGAAGTCTTGGAAAATAATAATGAAAGGAAAGAGTCTAGTTTAAGGGGACACTTAGACAAAAAAAATACCGAGCCCAAAGAAAATATAGCTGAGGAAATAGAGAAAAATGATGAAAATCTTGAAGAAGATTACCAGTTAAATAGAGCAATAGACCTTATAAAGTCAATAAATGTTTACGAAACTCTTAAAAAGGCTTCTTAATGAATAATTCTTATGAGTTTCTTGAGAAAGGCTGGAGATTGGGTGTAGGAATTGTTTTATTTAATAGAGAAAAAGATATATTTATGGGAGAAAGAATAGACAATAAAGGCGCATGGCAAATGCCTCAAGGCGGAGTTGATTTAATTAAAAATGAGCGTTTGCTTGCTGCTGCGAAAAGAGAGCTTTATGAAGAAACTGGTGCAACAACTATAAATTATATTTGTCAAAGTAAAGAGTGGCATTATTATTATTTACCAAACTATTTAAGTAAAAAACTTTGGAAAGGAAAATTTATTGGACAGAAACAAAAGTGGTTTGCTTTTGATTTTTTAGGAAATGAAGAAGAAATAAAAATTAAACAAGAAAATATTAAGCAAGAATTTTGCGATTGGAAATGGGTTTCTCCTAATGAAGTATGTGATCTCATTATTAATTTTAAGAAAGATATATATAAAAAAGTTCTAAAGGAATTCAAGCACATTTATGCTTAGTTTAAGTCTAATATTTGTATTCTAAAAAATTAATTTCTTCTTGTAAAATAGTAATTTTCTCTTTAAGAGTTTCAATTACTAATTGATCTTTTTCACTTTCGAATTTAGCAAGATAATTTGTAAGTTCCCTTTTTATTTCTTCAAGATTTAAATCTGACTTCTTCTTAATATAATCAACTAAAACTTGACAATAATTTTCATTTATTTTTACAAATCCACTTGCCACAAAAAAAAATCAACTCCTCTCCTTTTTCTGATTTTATTGTCACTCTTCCTGGTCTTAAATAAGTTATAATAGGTGCATGATCCGGTAAAACTGAAAAGTCTCCTTCCTCTCCTGGCAATACAACCATTTCTGTAGAACCGGAAAAATATTCTTTTTCTGGAGAAACTAGTTGCAGAGAGAATGTACCCAATTTTAAACTACCTCAGAGGCCATTTTTTTTGCTTTTTCTATTGCCTCTTCTATTGTCCCCACCATGTAGAAAGCTGCTTCAGGGATATCATCATATTTTCCAGAACATAATTCTTTGAAGCCTTTTATAGTATCTTTAATATCAACAAACTTGCCTGGAAAACCAGTAAAAACTTCTGCCACGTGAAAAGGTTGAGACAGAAACCTTTGAATTTTTCTAGCACGGGCTACAACCAGTTTGTCTTCTTCTGATAATTCATCCATACCTAAAATTGCAATGATATCTTGTAAAGACTTATAACTTTGAAGAATTCTCTGTACTTCTCTAGCAACTGTATAATGCTCATCTCCTAGAACTCTTGGATCTAAAATTCTTGAAGTAGAGTCAAGTGGGTCCACCGCTGGATATATTCCCAACTCTGCTATTTGTCTTGACAACACAGTAGTAGCGTCTAAGTGACTAAATGAGGTTGCTGGGGCAGGATCTGTAAGATCATCAGCTGGAACATAGATTGCTTGAACCGAGGTAATTGAACCCTTATTAGTAGAAGTTATTCTTTCTTGTAGTGCTCCCATATCTGTAGCCAGAGTAGGTTGGTATCCTACTGCTGAGGGAATTCTTCCTAACAAGGCTGAAACCTCAGACCCAGCTTGTGTGAATCTAAATATATTATCTACAAAAAATAGTACATCTTGTCCTTCTTCATCTCTAAAATATTCAGCCATAGTTAAGCCTGATAATCCTACTCTTGCTCTTGCACCAGGAGGTTCATTCATTTGACCATAAACTAGCGCAGCTTTAGAGTCTTTGCTTCCTGGCTTAATTACTCCGGACTCTATCATTTCATGATATAAATCATTTCCTTCTCTGGTCCTCTCTCCAACTCCAGCAAATACAGAATAACCTCCGTGCCCTTTTGCTACGTTGTTAATAAGTTCCATAATAAGTACTGTCTTACCTACGCCAGCTCCTCCAAAAAGTCCTATCTTTCCTCCTTTAGAGTAGGGTGCTAACAAATCCACAACTTTTATACCAGTTACTAGCATTTCTGTATTTGTAGACTGCTCAATATATTTGGGTGCGGGTCTATGTATGGGAAAGGTTTTTTTTGTCTTGATAGGTCCTATTTCATCAATAGGTTCGCCTACAACATTGGTTATTCTTCCAAGAGTTTCTGGTCCTACAGGGACTTGTATAGGAGCGCCAGTATCTTTTACCTCTGTTCCTCTTTTCAAGCCGTCTGTTGCTGACATTGCAACTGATCTAACAGTGTTCTCACCTAAATGCTGAGCAACCTCTAATACAATTCTTTGGTTATTTTGATTAATATGCAATGCATTCAATATAGGAGGCAAACCTCCTTCGAATTCTACGTCAACTACTGGACCAATAACTTGTTTTATTTTTCCTAGATTTTTAATCATATTATACTCCAATTTTAAAGTGCTTCAGCTCCTGAAATTATTTCAATTAGCTCTTTAGTTATCATAGCTTGTCTTTGCCTATTGTACTTTAGAGAAAGACTATCAATCATTTCACCTGCATTTCTCGTGGCATTGTCCATAGCAGTCATTCTAGCACCCTGTTCACTTGCTCTAGACTCTAATATGGACTTATAAATTTGTACTATAAAGTTTTTAGGAAGAATTTTTGATAATACTTCTTCTTCATCAGGCTCGAAGTCAAAAAAGGTATTATTCTCTTCTTTAGATGTTTCATAATTGCTTATGTCATAAGGCAGCAGCCTTTCAATTTTTACTTCTTGAGAAATAACACTTTTAAAATAATTATATACTATGTAACATTCGTCAAAGTCACCTTTATAAAAGTTCTTAATAATATTATTACCCTCATTTTGTAGATGAGAATAATCAATATCAGATATACTGATAAAATCTGTTTCATGATTAAAATATTCTTTATTGAATACAGATAAAGAGTCATATCCTTTTTTACCTATACAAATTATAGATATTAGTTTGTTGTCATTTTCTAAATTACTGATTAAATTTCTAGTATTTTTCACAATATTGGTATTCAGACCACCACATAAGCCTCTATCGGAAGAAACTACTATTACTAAAGCTTTATTAATCGTCTTCTTAGCAGTTCCCATCAAAGGATGATCTATATAATCTCCAGACATAACAAGATTTTTTACTATATCCTCTATACCTTCACTATAGTTTCTACTTTTTTCAGCAAGATCTTGTGCTTTTTTTAATTTTGAAGCAGCCACCATTTTCATAGCTTGAGTAATTTTTTTAGTGGACTTTACACTGTCTATTCTATTTCTTAAATCTTTTAACGATGGCATTTTTAAGTCTTTTTATCTTTCAAAAATTCTTTTTTAATATCATCTATGGTTTTACCTATTTCTTTAGTTAACTGATCGTCCAAGGTTTTTTTTGTTTTAACTGATTGTATAGTTTTTTTAAAATTCTTTCTTAAGTTATCAAGCAAGAATGATTCGAAACCTTCAACTTGATCTTTATGTATGTCATCTAAGTATCCGTTAACACCAGCAAAAATGATTATAACTTGTTCCTCTACAGGAAGAGGTTGGTACTGACCTTGTTTTAAAAGCTCAGTTAATTTTGCGCCTCTATTCAACAACTTTTGTGTTGATGTATCTAAATCAGATCCAAACTGTGCGAAAGCTGCCATTTCTCTGTACTGTGCTAATTCAAGTTTGATTGAGCCTGCAACTTGTTTCATCGCTTTAACTTGAGCAGCCGATCCAACTCTGCTAACAGATAATCCAACGTTAATTGCCGGTCTAATGCCTTGATAAAAAAGATCTGTTTCTAAGAATATTTGTCCATCAGTTATTGATATTACATTAGTAGGAATATACGCAGAAACGTCGCCAGCCTGAGTTTCAATAATGGGTAAAGCGGTCAATGAACCACTGCCATTTTCTTTATTTAGTTTAGCTGCCCTTTCTAGCAATCTTGAATGTAAGTAAAACACATCCCCTGGGTATGCCTCTCTACCTGGAGGTCTTCTTAATAATAAGGACATTTGTCTATATGCAACTGCCTGTTTAGATAAGTCATCATAAATAATAAGGGCGTGTTTTCCGTTGTCTCTAAACCATTCTCCTATTGCACAGCCCGTGTACGGAGCTAGGTATTGTAAAGGAGCCGGATCTGACGCAGTGGCAGCAACTACAACCGTATACTCTAGTGCTCCCTGTTCTTCAAGTGTTTTTACTATCTGAGCAACAGTGGACCTTTTTTGTCCTATAGAAACATATATACAAAATAGCTTTTGATCATCCTTTTTTTCCTTATTTATTGTTTTTTGATTAATGATGGTATCTATGGCAACTGCAGTTTTTCCAGTTTGCCTATCTCCTATAATTAATTCTCTTTGACCTCTACCTACCGGGACGAGAGCATCAATGGCTTTCAAACCGGTCTGCATAGGTTCAGAAACAGACTCTCTTGGTATAATTCCTGGTGCTTTTACATCAACCATGCTTCTCTCTTTTGCCTTGATCTTTCCTTTTCCGTCAATGTCGTTACCTAAGCCATCTACTACTCTCCCTAACAACTCCATACCAACTGCAGTATCTACAATTCTTCCGGTTCTTTTTACAGTGTCTCCCTCTTTAATATTTCTATCATCTCCGAATATAACCACTCCCACATTATCTTCTTCTAGATTCAAGGCCATACCAAGTGTTTTATCATCAAATTCAACCATTTCACCTGCACTAACTTCTTCTAATCCATAAACTCTAGCTATGCCGTCACCCACAGACAGTACTTTTCCTATTTCTTCTACTTTCGTATCGAGACTATATTTTTCAATTTGTTCTTTAAGGATAGACGATATTTCCGATGCATTAAGACTCATTAATTTACTCCCTTCATTGCACTTTTTATTTTATTAAGTTTCGTCCTTACTGAAGTATCTATTAGATTTGACCCAACTTTTATTACTAGACCACCCAGTAAATTTTCGTCAATATGATTAATTACTTTAACATTCATTTTTCCATTCTTAGAAAAAATTTTTTTTAGTCTATCTACTAAACTTTCATCAAGTTTTGTAACGCTGGTAACATTAACTTTTACCTCTTTATTATTAAAGTTTTTTAATTCTAAGCATCTCTTCAATACATCTTCTAAAATGTGGAGTTTAGAATTTTTGGCTAACAACGAAATTAACCCCAATAAATTCTTACTTACAGAAATTTTTTTACTTTCTTTATCTGAAAAAATTTTGAGAACCAATAAGCTTTGTTGTTTCTTATTTAGCAAACGGCTTTTAAATAAAACGTTAAAGTCTTTATTACTATCAATCATTTGTAAAAGCATTTTTATTTCCTCAAACTTTATAGACTTTTTTTGCGTTTCTGTTGCATAGTAAGCATCAGAATATCTAACAACTGCCTTGTAATCAAATTGTGTATTTTGAAGCATAATTATATCTCATTAAGTAACTAACATAACTCAAAAGTACTTGCAACATAGAATAAATAATTAATATAGATTATAAGGATCAATATCAAATCTAACCTTTTCTTTAGACGTATCTTTGAAGTAAACTTTATTCTTAATCATATAATTTTGAATAATATAAGGCTTACTTGCTTTTATTAATAATTTAAATCTATAAGAATTTTTAATATAAAAAACCTGTGCAGGAATAGGTCCTAAAACTTCTAAACTTTTAGAATTTTTAAAAAAAGCTTTCAGCTTATTAGCTTTTTCAAACGCAGCAGAAGATTCTTTAGAAGAAATAGTTACAGACAAAAGTTTAGAAAATGGAGGAAGAAGATTCTTTTTCCTTAATTTCAACTCTTTATTGTAGTAAAAATCTCTCTGATTTTTTACAATATGATGCAAAATCTTGTTTCTAGGTTCATAGGTTTGAATGTATACTTTTCCTATTTCTTCTCTTCTGCCCGCTCTTCCAGCTACTTGTTGAGTCAATTGAAAAACTTTTTCGTTAGTTCTTATATCTGCATTATTAAACCAACTATCAAAGTCTATTATAAATACACTTCGCAAATTCTCAAAATCAAAGCCTTTAGATATAATTTGCGTTCCAACTATTATATCAATTTCACCGTTTTCGATTTTTTTTAAAGACTCAAGAAAATTTTGTTTGTTAATGTAATCAGAAGAAAGCTTTATGATTTTTGCTTTCTTAAATAATTTTTGTATTTCTTCATAAACTTTTTCTAATCCTGTACCAACTAGTACAAATCTCTCACTATTACATTTTAAGCATTTTGATCCTTTTAAGGCTTCTTTGCTGCCACATTGGTGACACATTAAAAAATTATTTTCTTTATGATAAACCATGTTAGAATCACAAAAATTACATTTTTTTTTAGCACCACATTTGGAACAAATGCAGACTGGAGCATATCCCCTCCTATTTATTAAAATTAAAGATTGTTTCTTTTCTTTAAGGTTTTTATTTATTTGTATTACTAACTTTTCAGATATCAAACTTGATTTAGATTTTTTCATGTCTATAACTTTTATTTTAGGACGTGCAGTATCTTTGAATCTATTGTTTATTTTAATCCAATTATACTTTTTACTTATACAATTTTGATATGTCTCAAGAGATGGCGTAGCAGAAATCAAAATAATGTTACATTTTTCTATTTTACACTTTAATACAGCCATATCTCTCGCATTATAAATAATACCTTCTTCTTGTTTATATGATTGGTCATTTTCTTCATCTATAATAATAAGCCCTAAATTATTATAAGGGAGGAAAAGAGAAGATCTAGCACCTACAAATACACCTGATTTATCTTTCAATGCCGCATTCCATATTTTTCTTTTTTGAGTAATTTTTACCTTAGAATTCCAAGTCATAGGATAAAATCCAAAGTCGCTTTTAAATCTATTTAACCATTGCTCACTTAAGGCAATTTCAGGTAATAATACCAGTATCTGTTTATTCATTAATAAGAAATCTTTTATTAAGTGGAAATATATTTCTGTCTTTCCTGAGCCTGTAACACCATCTAAAAAGATAGGCTTACTTTCTTTTTTTATAATTATATTTTTTATGCAGGAATAAGCTTTAGTTTGCTGCTCAGATAGCTTTTTAAGATTTATATTTTCAAAGAAAATTTTATTGTTAAATTTATCTATTTTTTTCTTTTCAAGAATGATATTTTTTTTTATTAACCTTTTTAATATTAGTTCTTTATCTTTCAATTTTTTAATTATCTCATTTTTAGGTTTTTCACCGTTAGCTAAAAGTTTTAAAGCATCTTTTTGCTGGTCCGTAAGTTTAGTATGTTTTTGTTTGCTGGCTGATAAAAAATTTTTATAGATTTCTTCTATTACTTCTTGCCTAGGAAGAAATAATTTTAGACTATTTCCTAGACTCATATAATTATATGCTGCAAACCATTTAAGAAAATTAAGGATATTTTTAGAAAATTTTTTATCTACATATTCTTTGTAAATTTCTTTGATTGGATAAATGCTAGTTGGGTTATCAACTTTTTTAAAAACACACCCTAAAACAACTTTTTTTTTTAAAGGAACTAAAACAATACTTCCTGTAATAAGAAAGTTATTTGATCTGTAAGTTAAGTAATGATTTATATTGGAATTTACTAATATATTGTAATAGTAAATTGGATTTTTTTTTTTCTTTCCTTTTCAGTCATTTTCTTAAATAATAGTATTTATTTTTAATTTGTGCCATGAAATTTTTTATTGATACAGCTGAAATAGAGGAAATAAAATATCTTTCTGAATTAGGCCTTATTGATGGTGTAACTACGAATCCTTCTCTCATTTATAAATCAGGAAAGGATTTTAAAACTGTCATAAAAGAAATTTCTGAATTAATTGATGGTCCAATTTCAGCAGAAGTCACTAGTACCGTAGGTAAAGAAATGATAGATCAAGGTATAGAACTTTCTAAGATTTCAAAGAATATTGTTGTTAAAGTACCATTGACAGAAGATGGACTGAAAGCATGTAAAGAATTGAGTACACAAAATATAAAAGTTAACGTAACTTTATGCTTTTCCTCTGCTCAAGCCCTACTTGCAGGTAAGCTTGGAGCTACATATATATCGCCATTTATAGGTAGGCTTGATGATATTGGAACTTCAGGATTAAATTTAATAAAAGAAATCGTAAGCATATATAATAATTATAATAAAGAGATCAAAACGCAAGTACTGGCTGCCTCTATAAGAAGCCCTTTGCAAGTTTCACAAGTTGCCATTATGGGGGCCCATGTTGCCACTATACCTCCTAAAATTATTACGCAAATGATTAAGCATCCATTAACTGACTCTGGATTAGAGATCTTTATGAATGACTGGAATAAGACTGGACAAAAGTTTTGATAAATGACTTTAAATTATCCTTAAAAAATATAAAAGAAATATCAGAAAAAGACTTGTATGAAACCTTTCAAGAATGGCAGGAATGGTTGATAACTTTCAGAAACCTATCGAAAAATACATCAATAGCTTATGCTTATGACTTTAAATATTTTTTAAATTTTTTAATCCTTCATTTCGAAAAAAGTAAAATCAGCATTGATATTTTAAAAGAATTAAAAGCTTTGGACTTTAGAGCTTGGATTTCTTTTTTAAATTCAAAAAATTTTTCAATAGGGTCAAAGTCACAAGCTAGAGCAAGAGCAAGTATCAAATCATTCTTTAATTATGCCATTTTAAATAAAAAAGTTAAGAATTCTATGATTTTTCAACTATCTTCTCCCAAATTACCTAAAACTCTTCCAAGACCTTTGTCTTATAATCAAATTCAAAAATTAATAAGAAAAATAGATGAAGAAAAGAATAGTTTTGTTAAAGCAAGGAATAAGGCTTTTATTATTATTTTATGGGGAACCGGACTTAGAATAAGCGAAGCACTTTCATTAAATACAGATCAGATAAAAAACGAGTACTTAACCATACTGGGAAAAGGAAGTAAAGAAAGATTAATACCAATAATCCCCCAAGTAAAAAAGGTTTTAACAGAATGGATTTTAGAAAGGTCTAAATTTCAGAAATCTGAGAATAAAAGTTTATTCATAAATTTTAATGGAAAAAAAATTACCCCAAGATACTTTCAAAATTTCTTTTCAAAAATAAGAAATGAATTAGATTTGGATATTAATTTCACTCCACATTCTCTTAGACATAGCTTTGCAACTGATTTGTTAAGGAACGGTGTTGACTTAAGGTCTTTACAGCTTTTATTAGGACACAATAGTTTGTCTACTACTCAGCATTATTTAAAGCTATCTAATAAATTTGTAAATGAAACTTACGAAAATACTCATCCTAGAGCAAAGATAAAAAATAGTAAGTAGTATCAAATTTAATTTGATACTACTTATCTAGTTATATAATTTTAATTAATTTTATAAGTGATAGTCTGACGACTATTGAAAGCAGAGTGATCTCATAGTTTAGCTACATCGCAATCCCAAGCCCCTTGTTGCCGGAGATACCTTTATACTTTCCAGTTCCTGCTATAATTACATTTTCTCTAGCATTTTTTAAAGGATTACCTGTGTAAGAAGTAAATATTCTGTCTCCATCTTTGTCACCAAAATAAAAATTTCTAGAAAAAACATTAACATTTTCACTCATCACAATAGATGCTTTACACATAGCTCTTCCTCATGAAGAGGTCCTTTCCCTTAAAAGTTAGATATGCTCCTAACCGCTGCATCCGACATTACATTCAGCCGTCTGATTGAGCTTCTGTAGGATTCATGTTAAACTGAATATTAGTCATCTAACTTATTTTACCCTCTTTCAGTATAGCATGACCGTCAGCTAAACTAAAACTATTAAGAAATGTTATAAATTTACATTAGGAATTATTTTTTTCATTTAAAACTCCTCTTAATATAATAAATTATAATTAGCTAGATAAATTATATATGCAAGGTTTTTCCAATTGAAGCTAAAGAAGCTGCTTCTTTCATTGATTCTGATAAAGTAGGATGAGCATGACAAATTAAGGCTATGTCCTCGGCACTTAATCCTGCCTCTATTGCTGTGACTGCTTCTCCGATCAACTCTCCTGCATGAGCTCCAATTATGTGAACTGCTAAAATTTTGTCGTTTGTTGGATGAGAAAGTACTTTTATATTTCCTTCTGTATCACCAGTCGTTTTACCTCTAGCATTAGCTGCAAAAGGAAAAATCCCTTTTTTATATTTAATTTCTTTTTCTTGCAGTTCCTTTTCTGTAGGTCCTACCCACGCTACTTCTGGTTCAGTGTATATGACTGCTGGAATACAACCGTAATTCATTGCTGGATTATTACCAGCTAATCTTTCTGAAAAGATATGTCCTTCTGCGCTTGCTTTGTGTGCTAACATTGGACCATTTATAACATCTCCTATAGCATATATGCTTGGTACTGCAGTTCTAAAATTATTATCTACATCTATTGTGTTATCTCTATTAATTTTTATATCAAGTTTTTCGAGCCCTAGTCCCTCATGGTAAGGTTTTCTTCCTACAGCTACTAACACTTTTTCAAATTTTAAACTTTTTCTTTCATTATTAACATTGTTAAAACAACTAAGAGATATATTACCCTTTTCAATATTAGCACTTTCCACTTTAGTGTTAAGTAAAAAATTGAGCCCCTGATTCTTTAAAGTTTTAAAAAATATTTCTGCAGTATCTACATCCATAGTAGGAACAATACTTGGAGAAAATTCGATCACTGTAACTTCTGATCCTAGCCTTTTCCAAACAGAACCTAGTTCCAATCCAATGTATCCACCCCCTATAACAGCAAGTTTTTTTGGAACTTCTGTAAAATCTAATGCTCCAGTAGACGTCACTATATTTTTTTCATCGACCTCAATATTTTTTATTTCTGATGGCACGGATCCAGTAGAAATCAGTATTGTTTTAGCTTGAAAAGTAGAGTTTTCTATTTCTACTAAGTTACTACCTATAATTTTGGCTGAGCCTTGCAAAAAAGTAACTTTATTTTTTTTAAACAAAGAATTTATGCCACCAGTTAACTTTCCTACTATCTCCTCTTTGTTACTCATCATCTTATCTAAATCAAGATTAATTTCACCATTTACTTTAATACCTAATTTCTTAAAGTGCTTTTTGCTTAGATTATACAAATGTGAAGAATGAAGAAGCGTTTTTGAAGGTATACATCCTACATTCAGGCAAGTTCCACCGAGCGATTTCCTTTTCTCTATGCATAGAACGCTAAATCCTAACTGAGAAGCTCTGATCGCCGCAACATATCCTCCAGGACCTCCGCCTATAACAATTAAATCAAATTCTTTTCTATTAATCATAATTCAAACATCATTCTTTCAGGGTTCTCTATTATCTCTTTAATTCTTACTAAAAATGTAACAGCTCCTTTTCCGTCAACTATTCTATGATCATATGTCAATGCCACATACATAATTGGTCTTATTATTATTTCATTATTTACAACCCAGGGTCTATTAACTATGTTATGCAGTCCAAGAATACCAGATTGAGGTGTATTTAAAATAGGCGTAGAGAGCATTGAGCCGTAGACTCCTCCATTGGATATAGTAAAAGTCCCATCTTTCATATCCTCTAGAGATAGTTTATTTTCTTTTGCTAAATTTCCATAGCCTACAATTGCTTTTTCAATTTCTGAAAAAGACATCTTATCAGCTTGCTTTATGACTGGAACAAAAAGTCCTCTTTCAGTTCCTACAGCTATACCTATATCATATCTATTCTTATATATTATAGAGTTTTCTCTAATTTCTGCATTAATTTCAGGTATTTCTTTTAAAACAGTTATAGCTGCTTTAGTAAAAAATGACATAAAGCCAAGTTTTACTCCATACTTATCAAAAAACTTATCTTTATACTTTTTTCTAATATCAATAAGTTTAAACATATCAATTTCGTTAAAAGTAGTTAACATTGCAGCTGTATTTTGAGCTGCCTTAAGTCTGCTTGCTATGCTTTGTCGAAGTTTGCTAAGAGGTTGTTCTAAATCTGTCTTACTATTTTTTTCTAATTTAGTTACATGATTATCTTCGTAAGTAAGTCTTTCGAAGTTGCTATTGACTAAATCAGACTTATTAACTCTATTAGATCCTGAAGTTGGAGTTAGAGAGCTAGTGTCTATATTTTCTTCTCTAATTATTTTTTTACTTGCAGGAGAAAAAGATAGTTCGTTTGAAAACTCCTTTAAATCTATGAGACTTATTTTATTTCCTACTCCTGACCTTTTAATTATTGTAGGATCTAATTCTATTTTTCCATTTTTTTCATTTTTATCAAATATAACTTTGTTTTTACTTTCTTCTTCTCTATCTGTAATTGTTTCATCACGCCCATCAGATATACTTACCTTGGCAATCACTTCACCTATAGTTACATCATCTTCCTCCTCATAAAGAATTTCTACTAATATACCATCAAATTCTGAATATAGCTCTTGAGTAACTTTGTCAGTTTCTATTTCCACCAGAGGTTCACCTTTTTTTACCTTTTCTCCTTTGTTTTTTATCCACTTTCCTATTGTAGCTTCCGTTATAGACTCTCCTAATGACGGAACAGTTAGCTCAAAAAAGCTATTTTTTAGAGCTGTTTTTTCTTCATTCTTTAAAGACTCATTAGAAGTATTTTTTACTTCTAACTTAGATGAAGTATCTATACTAGCTAAAGTATCACCTATTTTTACGTCTTCTCCCTCTTTAAAAAAAATATTAATTATTTTTCCGCTTTCTAATGCATAAATTTCTTGAGAGACTTTATCTGTTTCTAATTCTATTATTGCTTCGTCTTTTTCTACGTAATCGCCTATTTTTTTCAAACACTTTGCAATAGTTGCTTCTGTTATTGACTCACCTAATGCTGGGACTTGTATATCTAGTTTTTTCATATCTTTTAATTAAATAACTCTTCTAAAATTTTACTTTGCTCCTCTACATGTTTTTTAAATAATCCAGTAGCTGTAGAGGCAGACTCTTTTCTTCCCACATATTTTATCATTTGGTTTTCTACTTTTGCGTTGTATAAAAGCTCTATTAAAAGAGGTTGTAAAAAAGGCCATGCTCCCATATTTTTAGGCTCTTCCTGACACCAAATAAAACTTGCATGGTTGAAATTTTTAATTGCTTCCTCTAAAATTTCTGATGGGAAAGGGTAAAGTTGTTCTAATCTAATTATCAACATTGAATTTGCCTGTTCGTTATTCATTTTTTCTTTTATATCGTAAAATATTTTTCCCGAACAAAAAACTACTTTTGTAACTTTTTTATTCTTCTTATCTCCATCAATAATAATTTTATTAAACTTAGTAGTTTCTGCCATATCCTCTATTTTAGAAACCGCTTCTTTATTTCTTAACAATGACTTTGGAGTAAAAATTATTAATGGCTTTCTAAACTTTCTGAGCATTTGTCTTCTAAGCACATGGAAATAATTTGCAGGAGTTGTGCAGTTTATTATTTGAATATTATCTTCAGCTGCCATTTGTAAATACCTTTCAATTCTAGCAGAAGAATGTTCTGGTCCTTGCCCTTCGTATCCATGTGGTAACAAAATCGTTATTCCTGACATTCTTAACCATTTAGACTCGCCAGAAACTATAAATTGATCTATTATTAATTGTGCGCCATTTGCAAAGTCTCCAAATTGTGCTTCCCATAAAACTAAAGTATTAGGGTCTGCCAAAGTATAGCCGTATTCAAACCCTAAAACTGCAGCTTCTGAAAGAGGGCTGTCTACTATTTCAACTCTGCTTCCATTATTTAAAAAGTTATTCAGTGTAGAAAACTTTTCTTCGGTATTTTGATCTACTATAATAGCATGTCTTTGCGAAAAAGTTCCTCTACCACAATCTTGACCTGAAAGTCTGACATTCTTTCCTTCATAGAGAAGAGATGCAAATGCTAAAGACTCAGCGCTAGCCCAGTCTATATCCCTACCTTCAGAAATAGCTTTTAACCTTCTTTGAAGAACTCTTTGTACTTTTTTATTGATGCTAAATCCACTTGGAATTTCGGTAAGTCTTACTCCATATTCTTTTAAGGTTTTCAAAGGTAAACCAGTAATAGTATTAGGTTTAATTGAACCTTTAGATTCAAATCCGGTCCAAGATCCTTCTAACCAGTCTGCCTTATTAGGTTTAAAGTTTTTTCCTGCTTCTAAATCTTTTTCTAACTTCTCTGACCATTCCTCCCAAAGAGCCTCAACCTCATGATCATCCATAACTTTTTCTTTTATAAGTTTTTTTGCATAAATTTGCCTTATAGTAGGATGAGTTCTGATTTTTTCATACATAATAGGTTGGGTGAATGCTGGTTCATCACTTTCGTTATGCCCTTGCCTCCTATAGCAAAACATGTCTATGACTACATCTTTATTAAACTTTTGTCTAAACTCTGTGGCTATTCTAGCAACATAGACTACAGCCTCAGGATCATCTCCATTAACATGAAATATAGGAGCCTCTACCATTAATGCAACATCTGAACAATAGGGACCTGATCGTGAATAGGTTGGACTGGTAGTAAATCCAATTTGATTATTTACTATAAAATGGATGGTTCCTCCTGTTTTATATCCTTTGAGGCCAGATAAATCAAGAGTCTCTGGTACTAATCCTTGTCCAGAAAAAGCTGCGTCCCCATGCATAAGTAATCCCACAACTTTTTTTCTGTCTACATCATTTTTCTGATCTTGCTTTGCCCTAACCTTTCCCACTACTACAGGATTTACTGCTTCTAAATGAGAAGGATTTGCAGTTAGCGATAAATGTACTTTAATATTTTCAAAGTTCCTATCTGAAGAGGTTCCCAAATGATATTTAACATCTCCAGATCCCTGTACATCATCGGGATTTGAAGCATTGCCTTGAAATTCAGAGAAAATAGCGGAGAAAGGTTTACCCATAAAATTTGCCAGAACATTCAATCTTCCTCTATGTGGCATACCTAAAACAACCTCTTCTATTCCGTTCTTACCTCCGTATTTTAATATTTGTTCTAAAGCAGGGATTAATGACTCACCTCCCTCTAATCCAAATCTTTTTGTACCCGTGTATTTCTTATCTAAAAAATTTTCAAAGAACTCCGCTGCTGTAAGTCTTTCCAAAATCGCTTTTTTTCCCTTTTCAGTAAAAATTTCGTCTGGTTTAACATTCTCAATTTTATCCATAATCCAATCTCGTTGTTCTTTGTCTTGTATATGCATAAACTGAGTTCCTATTCTACCACAATAATACTTTTCTAAGATTCTGATTAATTCATTAAGTTTAATTCTGTTTATGCCAAAAACTCCGTCTATAAATACTTCTTTATTCATATCTTTTTCCTCGAGACCGTATGTTTTAGGGTCTAAATCTGGAATATTTTTTTTTTTTGTCAATTTAAGTGGATCTAAATCAGCTTTTAAATGTCCTGCAATTCTATATGCTCTTATTAATAGTCTTGCTCTTAGTGAATTAGCTGTATATTCGTCTTCCCTACTTGCTCCTAAAGCTTGAGTGGTATTATCATTTGTTTTTAATTCTTCTTTGTGATCTACATATTTATTATTTAAATACCTGCTTGCTTCATCATCCAAGTCTTCAAAAAATATTCTCCAATCATTATCTACATCGTTAGGATTTTTCTGAAATCTCTTGTAATAACTTTTTATTAAATCTAAATTAGATGTTTGACTCAAATTATTCTCATTTAACTAAATTATATAATGTTTTTCCCATTAAAGCAGGAGACATAGATACTTTGACGTCCGCTGATTTAAGGGCTTCTATTTTGTCTTC
>JAYYAX010000035.1:0-16349 GCA_036042925.1 Pseudomonadota bacterium | reverse complement strand
TTGGAAAGTATTATTATAGAACAGAATAGTAAAAATACTTATGAAAGTGCAGTAAACTTATCAGAATATTGTAAAAAATTAGGAGGACCCTTTTTAATAATAACAAGCCATTATCATAGGCTAAGAAGTTTTTTATCATTCAGATCTGAAAAATGTAAAGTATTATTTCTAAAAGACGCACAAAACTTTAATTACAGATTATTTATACCGTCAGTTCATGGCATAAGACACTTTAAAAATCTAATTTATGAATATTTAGGATTAGCTTACTATCTTTTATCAAACAAAATAAAAATATCAGTTTTTTTTGACATTTAAAGGATACTTAATTTTTAGTTTTAATTTTAATCTGTGATTTTTATTTTTCTCCTGCAACGTCTTAGCTAGTGGCATTTCTATTTCTCCAAAACCTAAAACACCGGCAAAGCTTCCAAATCCTTCAACTACGCTCAACTTTCCCTTACAAGAAGCGTCTCCACTTAAACCTGCAGTAGTGCTACAGTTCCAAGAAGTCATCAATATATCTTTATTATTTAATTTACTTAAAAAACAAAGTCCTTTAATATCTTCAACAACTGCAAATCCACAACTGAAACCTCTTCCTTTATATGACCTTCCCAGTAATTCACACTCCACAGAAGCATTATTTAAAATATCGTAGGGGGTATTTTTTATCTCACCTCTAATATTACCTTTTATGATTTCGTTTTCAGCAATGCTTTTAAAGGATATATTAGTAGTTGATTTTATTATTATGTCTAATTTATAATTTTCAAAGTCTTCAGATGCAAATAAAGTACTTTTTAAAAATAAGATCAAAATAATTAATTTTGCAAAGTTTTTTAAAATAATCATTTTTTTAAGTTAGTAAAATTTCTTATTGAAGTAAAGAAAGTATAATAAAGAGAACGTTTGTGTTAAATTATTTTTTAAATATTCTTGTTTTTACTTAAAACTTAATTATTTAATTATTATAACAACCTTTATAAATAACCGTGTATAAATATTTAAAGCCACTACTAAGATTTTGTTTTCAATTTTATTTTAATATTGTATTATTTGCATAAGGTATAAGGAGGAATTATGGTTAGTATACTTACGTCGTTAAACAGAACCTTAATAGCGGGTTCTATTCTTACAATCTTGTTTATTTTATATTATATTTCTGTAGATGGATTAATTGATGAATATTTTTGGCAATTTATTTTTAGATACATTCATGTGTTAGCAGGGACAATGTGGATAGGTTTACTATGGTATTTTAACTTTGTACAAATTCCTAATATGCCTAAAATTCCAGATGACCAAAAACCTGCTATTGGTAAGGTAATTGCACCTGCAGCACTTTGGTATTTTAGATGGGGTGCAATGTTTACACTCATATCTGGTTTAATTTTAGCTCATTTAAATGGTTATCTACTATCTTCCCTACAACTTGGTGTAGTTTCTGGTACAACTAGGGACACAGCTATAGGAATAGGCATGTGGCTAGCAATTGTAATGTTTATTAATGTTTGGTTCGTTATTTGGCCTAATCAAAAAAAAGCCTTGGGAATAGTAGATGCTTCTGCTGAGATTAAAGCAAAATCTGCAAAAACTGCTATGCTTTTTTCTAGGACAAATACGCTACTATCTATACCTATGCTTTTTGCAATGGTGTCAGCACAAAATATTTGGTAGCATCAAGAGTTTAGGGTAAATAGGATCTAATTAGCTTTCCATTATAGTTTCTATCTTGTAAATAATTTGCTCCATTTACCCATATACCTTTAATGCCTGAAGCCTTAACTTTTAATCTTGAAGTGCCTCCAGGTAAATCTGCTTCCCTAATAGTTGCTGATGTTCCAATTTTCAACGGATCGAATAATAACATATCAGCGTAATATCCTGGAAGCAATTTTCCTCTTTTAGGAATTCTGCAAATATCTGCTTGTTTTCCAGTTAATTTATGAACAGCTTCTTCTAAAGTCAAAATTTTTAAATCCCTACACCATTTACCTAATAAATCTAATCCATATCCTGCATCACACAATAGTGAGAGGTGCGCGCCCGCATCTGACAAGGATACAGTTGAGTTATTATGCAGCAATAATTTTTTTACTTCATTTTCATCGGCATTTAGCAACTCAGCTATAAATAAGTCATCAATTCCCTCATTTAAACAAGCATTATCAAGAAGCCAATCAAATGGTTTCTTATTTTCTTGTAGTGCTATTTCTTCTAAATTCTTCCCTTCATATTTTCTATTTTTTTCTATAACTGCTTTAATAAGTTTGATTTTTTTCCAATCACCAACAAATAATTTATTTTTAGATTTATCAAAAATTTCATCATAAACCATTTTTCTAAAGCTTTTATTCTTTAATATGATTATTTTTTTTTTGTAGTCATTTTCTGTCATATAAGGTTTCCAAGAAGAAAGACCTTCTAACATGTAAGGCTCTTTCATTGTGAACTCCATTGTCAAAGGTCTACAAGATATTTGTCCCCAAAATTCATATCCTTTTTTTGCAGAATTAGAAATGTCATTCAGTGTATTTATTGCCCAATTTTTTTTAGTAGGATTGTATAAAATTGCTGCTATCATTGCAGGCCTTTTTACTTTTTCCATTATTTTTTCAATATCTACTATGCTAGTCTTATTAGATTTTGTTATCATAAATATTCCTCTTCCTTGGTGCGACATAGCTTTAATAAGTCTTTTCATTTCTTGATTTGATGCTAACCTGGATGGCATTGGAAGACCGCCTTGACCGTTATGTCCTTCAAAAGTTGAAGTAGCAAATCCTATAGCTCCACAATTCATTGCATCTCTTACTAGATTTTCCATTTGTTTAATTTCACTTTCATTAGCTTCTCTTTCCATAGAAGCTTCTCCCATGCACCATATTCGAATTGCAGAATGTCCAATATAAGAGCATATATTTAGCGCTAAGTTTTTTCTATCCAGTAAATCTAAATATTCTCTGTAAGTTCGGTAACTCCAGTCTATTCCCTCTTTAAGAGTTTCATAAGGCATTCCCTCTACTTTAGTAAGGTTTAACATGTTAAGATCTCTGTGCTCTGGTTTGCAAGGTGCTAAAGTAAAACCGCAATTTCCTATTAGTGCCGTAGTAACTCCCAAATCTAAAGATGGAGTAGCTAAGTTATCCCATGTTAATTGAGCATCATAATGGGTATGTGTATCAATAATACCCGGGCTAAGAGTATAACCTTCGGCATTATATATATTTTTACTGGCTCCTAATTTAACTCCTCTATCTACTATTAAATTATTAATTATCCCAATTTCTCCATGAAAACTGGCTAATCCTGTACCATCTACAATTCTTGCATTAATAATCTTTAAATCATACATCTCATTTTTTTATCATTACTTTTGCTACTTTACTAGAAATTTCCCTATTTAATATTTTATATATAAAACTTGTTGCCTTTAAAACCTTTTTCAGATTGATACCAGTTTTAATACCCATTCCATTTAACATATATAAAACATCCTCAGTTGCTACATTACCAGACGCTCCCTTAGCATAAGGGCAGCCACCAAGTCCTCCTACAGAAGTATCAAATATACTAATTCCCATTTCTAAGCTAGCGTAGATATTTGCCAAGGCTTGACCATAAGTATCATGCAAGTGCATAGCAATTTTTGAAGAAGATATTTTTTTAGAAACCTCATGAATTAAACCTTTGGTCTCGAGAGGAGTACCATATCCTACAGTATCACCTAAAGACACTTCGTAACAACCTTGTTCTATTAGAAATTTCGATAAACTAGCTGTTTTTTTAAAACTAATTTTTCCTTCATAAGGACATCCTAAAACACAACTGATATAACCCCTTACCTTTATTCCTTTTTTATGTGCTTCCTTCAATATTTTCTGAATATTAATACTTGATTCTTTTACTGTTATATTAGTATTTTTTTTGGAAAAAGTTTCTGAAGCAGTTGTAAATACGCAAATATTTTCTACTTCATTATCAATAGCATTTTGTAAACCTTTCATATTTGGAACAAGCAAAGGATAGTTAATTTTTTTATTTTTTTTAATTTTATTGTAAATTACATCGCTATTCTTCATCTGCGGTATCCACTTTGAAGAGACAAAAGATCCTACCTCTATACAAGGATAATCACATAAGGTTAAGTAATTTATAAACCTTATTTTATCTTCTAATGAAATATTTACTTTTTCATTTTGAAGTCCATCCCTGGGCCCGACCTCATAGATTTTTACATATGTTGGTATCAATTTTTATTCCAATTGGGTTTTCTTTTTTCTAAAAATGCACTTAATCCCTCTTGAGCTTCTTTTGTAACTCTTATTTTAGAAATAGTCTCAGCGGTTTTGTTAATCAGCATAGTATCTATTTTTTTAAAAGACACTTCCTTTAAAAAAGTTTTAATTTTTCTTTGTGCAATAGGCGCTGCACTTAAAAGATTTTGAATTAGCATTGTATCATTATTTTTAAAGTCAGAAGGTTTTACTACGGCATCTATCAAGCCAAAGCTTAAAGCTTTTTTAGCTCCAAAAACCTCTCCTGTTAAAAAAAGTTTTTTTGTGACATTGTAACCAATTGATCTTAAAATATAAGGAGCTATCATTGCTGGAATTAAACCCAACTTCACCTCGGAGAAACAAAATTTACTAGATTCTATACTAAGTGAATAGTCACTTACAGCAATAATACCTAGAGCTCCGCCAAACGCATGTCCATTAATAAAAGATATTGTGGGTTTTGGAAAGTTATCAATATCTTTAAGCATTTCTGTAAAATTTTTTGCTTCTTTTTTATTTTGTTTAAAATTCAAATTTTTCGACTTTTTCATCCATTCAAGATCTGCTCCTGAGGAAAATACATTTCCTTCTCCACTTAGAATTAACAATCTACATTTTTCAGATCTTTTTAAAAAGCTTATTGCTTCTTTAATATCATTTATCATTGATGGATTAAATGCGTTTTTATTTTTAGGATTTGAAAAAAAAATTTTTGCAATGCCTTCCTTTGTTAAATTTAGTTTTAAGTACTTAAAATTCATATTTATTTACTACATTCTAAAAACACCAAAATTACTTTTTTTATTTACAATATTTTGAGTAAAGGACAAACTAATACCAATTATTGCTCTAGTATGTAAAGGATCTATAACTCCGTCATCCCATAATCTTGCAGTGGCGTAATAAGGTGAACCCTCTTTTTCAAATTTTTCAATAATATTTTTCATGAACGATCTTTTTTCTTTATCATTCCATTTTTTCCCTGAAGCATTAACTTGTGCATCTTTAACTGATGCTAGAACTTTGGCTGCTATTTCTCCTCCCATAACAGAAATTTTAGAATTAGGCCAAGAAAATAAGAATCTCGGACTGTAAGCTCTTCCACACATTGCATAATTACCTGCCCCAAATGATCCTCCTATAATAATAGTAATTTTAGGAACACTTGCTGTGGATACAGCATTTACTAGTTTTGCTCCATCTTTTGCAATTCCTTTTTCTTCATACTTTCTTCCTATCATAAATCCAGAAATATTTTGAAGAAATATTAGTGGTATACCTCTTTGTTCACAAAGTTGAATAAAGTGAGCTCCCTTAAGAGCAGATTCTGAAAATAGAATTCCATTATTAGCTACTATACCTACTGGATAACCTAATATATATGAAAAACCAGTAACTAATGTGGTACCATAGTTTTTTTTAAACTCTTCAAATTCAGAATTATCGACAATTCTATATATAATTTCTCTTACATCATATTGTTCTCTAAGGTCTCTGGGTATTATGCCATAAATTTCTTCAGGATCATATTTTGGATTAAAGGCTTTTTCTTCCTTCAAAGTTATTGGCTTTTTATAATTTATATGCTTCAAAATAGATTTAATTTTGTCTAATGCCTCATAATCATTTTCAGCATAGTAATCTGCAACTCCTGAAAGAGTAGTATGAAGTTCAGCACCTCCTAATTCTTGCGCTGCACTAACTTCTCCAGTAGCAGCTTTTACTAAATGAGGTCCTCCTAGAAATATTGTTCCATTTTTTTTAACGATAATAGTTTGGTCAGACATAGCAGGTATATAAGCTCCACCAGCCGTACATGATCCCAGCACTGCAGATATTTGTGGTATGCCCTTTGAAGACATAACTGCCATTTCATAAAATATTCTTCCGAAGCCATCTTTGTCAGCAAAAATTCCTGTTTGCTCTTGTAAGTTAGCCCCTCCAGAGTCAACCAAATGAATACACGCTAAATTATTTTCTCTAGCTACTTCTAAACTTCTTAAATGCTTTTTTACTGTAATCGGAAAATATGTTCCTCCTTTAACAGTGGCATCATTTGCGATTATCATACTGTCTCTTCCAGACACTCTACCTATTACTGAAATTAACCCTGCACTTGGTATGTCTGTATTATTCATGTCCATACCTGCTAAGCACCCTATTTCTAATGCATTATTCTCATCATCTAATAAATATTTTATTCTTGCTCTCGGTAATATCTTTCCTCGTTTTATATGTTTTTTTCTTGCCTCTAGTGACCCTCCAATTTTAACTAGCCTCTTTTTCTTATTTAATTCGGCTACAAGATCTTTCATATTATCAAAGTTTTTTTTAAAACTTGTAGACTTTCTATCTAAATTTGAATTAACTAGCTTCAAGCTATTAACTCCAGAGCAATTGCGGTAGCTTCTCCACCCCCAATACATAAAGAAGCAATTCCCTTTTTAAGATTATTATTTTTTAAATTGTAAATTAAAGTAGCAATAATCCTTGAACCAGAGGCTCCTACTGGGTGACCTAGTGCACAAGCTCCTCCATTAATATTCAGAATACTTCTAGGAATATTTAGTTCTTTCATTACAGCCATTGGAACTACTGCAAAAGCTTCATTTACTTCTAATAAGTCTACATCTTTGAGTTTCCAATTTGTTTTTTCTAAAACTTTTTTTATTGCTCCTATTGGTGCGGTTGTAAACCAGTTAGGTTCATGACTATTTGTTGAATGACTAATTATTTTAGCAAGAGGTTTAATACCTCGCTCAAGTGCTATACTTTCCTTCATTATAATAACAGACGATGCTCCATCAGAAATAGATGATGAATTCGCTGCTGTCACCGTACCATTTTTTTTAAATGCTGGCTTTAAAAATGGTATTTTATCAATATTTGCCTTATAGGGTTGCTCATCTTTGTCTATAACTTTGGTTTCTTTTTTTGTTGAAATAGCTAGGGGAACAATTTCATCTTTAAAAAGACCTTTTTCATTTGCATTCTTTGCTTTTTCCAATGACTCAATTGAAAAATTATCTTGTTGCTCTCTAGTAAATTGATAGTGCTCTGCAGTATCTTCAGCAAAACTTCCCATAAGCTTTCCTTCATCATAAGCATCTTCTAGTCCATCTAAAAACATATGATCTTTTACTTGATTGTGTCCCATTCTTAAACCTTTTCTTACCTTTGGTAAAATGTAAGGAGCATTACTCATACTTTCTATACCTCCGCAAACTACTATGTTATTACTCCCGGACAAAATACTATCAAATCCAAACATTATAGCTTTCATTCCTGAACCACACATTTTATTAATAGTTGTCGCCCCAACTGTAACAGGAATATTTGCTCCTATACTTACTTGTCTTGCAGGAGCTTGACCTAGGCCTGCTGGTAAAACACAACCCATAATTACTTCATCTATTATTTCAGGCTCAAGACTAGTTTCTTCTAGATTTTTTTTGACAACACTACTACCTAAGTTAGTTGCCGTCAAATCTGATAGACCTCCATGAAAACTTCCAATAGGTGTTCTCTTTGCACTTACTATTACTATATTATCATTGTTCATATTTAACTCCTGTATTTTAATTATATTTTTTAAAAACTTCTCGACCAATTAACATTCTTCTTATTTCATTTGTTCCAGCACCTATGTCATACAACTTTGCATCTCTCAATAGCCTTCCAGTAGGATAGTCATTAATATAACCATTTCCTCCTAAACATTGAATTGCTTCTAAAGCCATCCATACCGCTTTCTCAGATGAATATAAAAGCACACCAGCTGCATCTTCTCTGGTAATTTTTCCATTATCGCAAGCCTTAGCTACCATATAACAATATGCTTTACAAGCATTCATAGTAGTGTACATGTCAGCGATTTTACCTTGCATTAATTGAAATGTTCCTATTGGTTTTCCAAATTGTTTTCGCTCAGAAATATAAGGCATTATTATATCCCAACAGGAAGACATAATACCTATAGGACCACCACTTAATACTGCTCTCTCATAGTCCAGACCACTCATTAAAACTTTAGTTCCCTCATTAATTTCACCAAGAACATTATCTTGAGGAATTTCACAGTCTTGAAATACAAGTTCTGCTGTATTAGAACCTCGCATACCTAGTTTATCTAATTTAGGAGAAACTGAAAAACCTTTTGTGTCTCTTTCAATTATAAATGCAGTAATTTTTTCCTTTTGATTTTTATTGTCGTTTTTAGTTTTAGCATAAACTACAAAAATATTTGCATTGGGAGCATTTGTAATCCACATCTTAGTACCATTCAAAAAATATCTATCCCCGGATCGGGTTGCTTTTAATTGCATGCTTACTACATCTGATCCAGAACCTGTCTCACTCATAGCAAGAGCTCCTACATGATTACCTTTAATCAGCTCTGGTAAATATTTTTCTTTTTGTTTTTTTGTTCCATTCAATCTTATTTGGTTTACGCATAGGTTGGAATGCGCTCCGTATGAAAGGCCAACTGATGCTGAAGCTCTGCTAATTTCCTGCATGGCAATAGTGTGTTCCAAATATCCCAGGCCGCTTCCTCCATAATCTTCTTCTACTGTAATTCCTAATAATCCCATGCTTCCTAATTTTTTCCATAAATGTGAAGGGAAATCATTTTTTTTATCTATTTCGTTCGCTAAAGGAGAAATTTCTTTTTCACAAAATAATCTAATGCTTTCTTGCATAGCATCAATTTCTTCGCCCAAATTAAAATTAAAATTCTCTGGTATATTAGGTATCATAAAGAAATTATAATAATATTAATTACATTAACAAGTACTTTGCTAAACCAAGAAAAATAACAAAACCCAATATATCGGTTACGGTAGTTAAAATAACTGTGGCTGCTACAGCTGGATCAATTTTAAAATAAGAAAGAATTATTGGAATAGCCGCTCCAAAAGTCCCTGCTAAAATCAAATTAAATAACATTGCAAAAGCAATTATAATACCTAATAAGTAGTCTCCGAACCATAAACCAGTAATTATTCCTATTAGAAATGCGAAAAATAACCCATTGTATAGCCCTACTAAAATCTCTTTACCAAAGATTCTAAATGCATTAGATGATGTAAGTTCTCTAGTTGCCATAGCTCTTACTGCAACTGTTAAGGTTTGTGTACCTGCATTTCCTCCCATTGATGCAACTATTGGCATTAATATTGCCAAAGAAACAAGCTTTTCAATCGTTGTTTCAAATAATGCTATAGCTATGGAAGCCATTATAGCAGTAATTAAATTTATTCCTAACCAGCCAAATCTACTTCTAGCTGTTTTAAATGCAGCCATATAAAGATCACCTTCACCAGATACTCCTCCCAATTTAAGAATATCCTCATCAGCTTTTTCTCTTATTAAGTCAACTACATCATCAATTGTTATCATTCCAACCAGTCTTCCTCTTTGATCAACTACAGGAGCAGAGGTTAATTCATATTGATCAAAAATGAAGGCAATGTCTTGTCTTGAATCACTTACATTAATTATTTTTGGATTTGTAGTCATTATATTAGAAATTTTTTCATCTCTATGTTTTCTCATTGCAATATATAAAGGAACAGTTCCAACAGGAACATGTCTAGAATCTACTGCAAACAACGCATAAAATTCGTCAGGTACGGCTTTAGATCTCCTCAAATAATCTACAACTTGCCCTATTGTCCAATTAACAGGAACAGATACATAATCTGTTTGCATAATCCTTCCTGCAGAGTCTTCTGCATAATTCAAGGATTTTTTTATTAATTTCTTTCGATCATTTGGTAATCCTGCTAATATTTTTTTTCTTAGGCCTTCATCGCAAACCTCTAAAACATAAGTGGTATCGTCACTATCTAATATTGATAGCATTCGGATAAGATGGTCTAATTGAAAATATTCAATAATACTTATTAATATAGGAACATTCATCGAAGGAAGAATTTCTTCTGGAAATTTATCAGATAAAATATAAATTACTTTTTTTCTGTAGTCCTGTGATAACATTTCTAAAAGATCAGCTGCATCAGCAGGGTGTATTTTATTTAAAAATAATATAATTTTTTCTTTTTTATTATTATCAACGTCTGCTGTAATGTCAGTTACAACATTTGGAGAAATACCCAGTGAACTCGAGCTATTATTACTTTTGTATTTTGAATTATTATCGGTCATAATTAAAAAGTATATTTTTTATGAAAATAATAAATAAAAAAAAACTATCTTTGGAATTTTTGGTTTCTAATTATTTAGTTGATTATAGTGAAGCCATTCAATTTATGGAAGAAAGAGTTAACCTAATTAAAAAAGGACAAGAAAAGGAAGCCATATGGTTCTTAGAGCACCCTTCACTGTATACAGCAGGAAGATCGTATAAAATTAAGTATGATTATATAGAAAATACTCCTCTATACTACACTGGAAGAGGTGGTAAGATAACATGGCATGGGCCTGGACAAAGAATAATTTATTTTATGATTGATATAAAAAAAAGAAAATATGATATCAGAAAGTTTGTTTCAAATATAGAAAACTATATAATAATAAGTCTAAAAGAATTAGAGATTAAAGCTTTCAAAAAAAAAGATCTAATAGGTATTTGGACCAAAGATAAAGAAAAAAATGATGCGAAAATTGCTTCTTTAGGTTTACGTGTATCTAAAGGAATAATATATCACGGAGTATCTCTAAATATAGATTGTGACTTATCATATTTTAAAAAGATTGATGTTTGTGGAATTAGAAACTCCAATATTACCTCTATTTTCTCTTTGAAGAATAAAATTTTTAAGGATAATGTAGACGAAGTTTTAGAAAGAAATATATCTGTAATTTTTAGTTAAGTTGTTGTAACTTTATCAAATTCTGATCCGCTGAGACTGCCTGACCTTTTTCAATAAAAATCTCTAATACTTTTGCTTTATAATCAGATTTCAGTATATTTTCCATCTTCATTGCATCTAAAACAATAATAGTATCACCAGCATTTACGACATCCCCTATTTTTACTAATACATTAACTACTTTTCCTGGCATAGGAGATATTAAAAAATTAGACTCTTCTTTTGTATAATTTTTTGGAAGGTTTTTTAAGCTCTCATATTCAGTGTCCCTTAAAACCTTTACTTCAGAAAAGTTTCCTTTGTAAAATACTTCATAAAAATTTTCATTAATTTTTACTCTAACGTTATAAAAGTTGTCATTAATTTTTATTTTATTAATTAAACTGTAAGGATCTATATATAAATCTATAAAAAATTTTTTGCAGTCGTTTACTAACACTATTTCAAATTCGTTTATTGACTCCAATCTTAAATTAAATATTTTTTTTTCCGTTATTAATACCCAATCCTTGCTTATTTTTTTTAAATCATAATTAACCTCTCTCAAATACTTTATTTTATTTGATAATGCTGCAATTGCCATTATCTCTAATACATTTTCATTTTTTTCTATCCCTTTATATCCTCCTTTATATTGTTTAGAAATAAAATTAGTATCAATCTTGGATAGTTTAAATTCATTAGTAAAGAGAATATCTATTAAAAAGTCTAGATTAGTCTGAATACCATCAATATTTATTTTCTCTAGTGCTTCGGTAATTTTACTAATAGCTTCCTCTCTATCTTTGCCTTTACTGATTATTTTTGCTAACAAGGAATCATAATAAATTGAAACTGTATCTCCTTCAATATACCCTGAGTCTATTCTTACTTTATCTGGAAATACCATTTTTTTTATCTTTCCTGCAGACGGCAGGAAATCTTTTCTAGGATCTTCTGAACATAATCTAGCTTCTATTGCCCATCCATTAATATTTAAGTTTTTTTGACTTAAAGAAAGCCTTTCCCCTTGGGCTATTTTTATCATTTCTTCAACTAAATCAATTCCTGTAATTTCTTCTGTGACTGGATGCTCTACTTGAAGTCTAGTATTCATTTCTAGAAAATAAAATTTTTTATTCCTATCTACTACGAATTCTACCGTTCCCGCTGAATAGTAATTTACTTCTTTTGCAAGCTTAACTGCCTGCTCACCCATATTTTTTCTAGTATCATTATCTAAGAACAAACTTGGTGCTTCTTCTATAATTTTTTGATGCCTTCTTTGAATTGAGCATTCCCGTTCTCCTAAATAAATAACATTTCCATACATATCACCAAGTATTTGTATTTCTATGTGCCTAGGATTCTCTATATATTTTTCTATAAAAACTCTGTCATCTCCAAACGCATTTTTGGCCTCATTTTTTGCAGAATTTACTAATTCTTTAAGATCTTCTTTCTTGTATGCTACTCTCATTCCCTTGCCACCGCCTCCTGCAGATGCTTTTATCATTATTGGAAATCCTATATTTTTAGATATTTTATATGCTTGATCTAATTTATTAATTTCTTGATTAACACCAGGTATACAATTTACTTTTGCTTTTAAAGCTATTTCTTTAGAAGATATCTTATCTCCCATAGCTCGTACTGCTTTAGCTGGAGGCCCTATAAAAATAATATTATTTTTAGAAAGCATTTTAGAAAATACGTAATTCTCTGATAAAAAACCATATCCAGGATGTACTGCGTCCACGTTGTAACTCTTGCAAATATCTACTATTTTATTTGCATTCAAATAACTATCAGTGAGAGGATCATTACTTAAAAAGACTTTCTCATCCATTTTAGTCAAATGGTAGGAACTTTCATCTTCTTTAGAATAAATACCCACAGTTTTAATTTTAAGTTTTCTGCAGGTTTTTGCTATTCTTACAGCTATCTCTCCCCTATTAGCAATTAGTATTTTTTTAATTTTTTTTTTCATAATATTTATAAAGGAATATTGTCGTGTTTTTTCCACGGATTTTCTAACTTCTTTTCCTTTAAAAACCTAAAAGCACTTGAAATTTTTAGTCTTGTATCACTTGGAATTATGATTTCATCAATGTAACCTCTAGATGCAGCAATATAAGGATTTGAAAAATTTTTTTCATAGTTTTTTATTTCTTTTTTTAGTAGATCTTGTTTAGCTTTTTTAAAAATAATTTTAGCAGCACCCTCCGCCCCCATTACTGCAATTTCTGCCGAAGGCCAGGCATAGTTTAGGTCTCCTCTTAAATGCTTTGAGGCCATAACATCATATGCGCCACCATAAGCTTTTCTAGTAATGACTGTAACCTTAGGAACTGTTGCTTCGGCATAGGCAAATAATAGCTTAGCTCCATGTTTAATAATTCCATTAAATTCTTGATCTGTACCTGGCAGAAAGCCTGGCACATCAACTAAAGTCAGAATTGGAATATTAAAACAGTCACAAAACCTAACAAACCTAGCTGCTTTTCTAGAAGAATTAATATCTAAACATCCAGCCAAACTAATTGGTTGATTACCCACTAAGCCTATGGTGCTCCCATCAATCCTTATAAATCCTATTATTATATTGGTAGCATAATTTTTCTGTATTTCAAAAAAATCTTCTGAGTCTGCCAACTTAAAAATTAAATCACGCATGTCATATGGTTTATTTTTATCTTTGGGAATTAATTTATCTAAAGAAGGTATTACTTTATTAAAATTCACATTATTTTTTTTTATTTTTTGTTTAGACTTATTTGAACTAGGAAGAAAGTCAACTAATCTTCTTATTTGCTGCAATACTACTATCTCATTTTCAAATACAAAGTCTGCAACTCCAGATTTTTTTGCATGTGTATTAGCACCACCCAAATATTCTGCATTCACATCCTCGTGAGTAACAGTTTTTACCACTTCCGGACCTGTAACAAACATGTAAGAAGACTTATCTGACATAAAAATAAAGTCTGTCATGGCAGGAGAATATACTGCACCTCCTGCACATGGGCCAAGAATGGCTGAAATCTGAGGGACCACACCTGATGCTAATACATTTCTTTGGAAAACCTCAGCATATCCTCCAAGTGATGAAACACCTTCTTGTATCCTTGCTCCTCCAGAGTCATTTAAGCCTATAACAGGAATTCCATTTTTGATTGCCATATCTAAGACTCTACAAATCTTGTTTGCATGCTCTTCACCTAGAGATCCGCCGTATACTGTAAAATCTTGGCTGTAAACCATAACGTTTTTTCCATTTATAGTTCCAAATCCAGTAACGACACCATCACCATATATGCTTTTATCTATTTTTCCAATTTCAACGTTTTTACTTTTTACTAACATGCCTATTTCTTGAAATGAGTTATCATCTAATAAAAGATTTATTCTTTCTCTGGCGCTAAGTTTCCCTTTTTTATGCTGCAATTCAATACGTTTTTTTCCTCCTCCATTCTGAGCTTTTGATATAATCTTAATTAGGTTTTCATTTGTTCCTGTCATTTTAAATCTCTTTCTTATTAAATAATAAATGAAAATTTATTATCTCATCTAATTCTTTTTTTTTGTTATTAAGCATTTCAATTGCTTCTTTGTCTTTTCCCCACTTCCTAAAGCTGTAAGTCTCATCCAAGCTTAAACAATTCCAGATATGTTGTAATTTTATATTGTTTACCAAAAAATTTAAAGCAATTATGTTAGAGTTAGTAAGGTTGTTTATAAAGTAATATGTTGTAAATTTTAAATTATCTAACTTTTTCAAGATTTTATTTAATACGATGACGTTTTTATTATCCTGTTTAAATGGTATGACACTATTTTCTACCTGAAAATCTAACATAAACTTTTCTTTTACAAAAAGAACTAACGGATCAAACATTTTAGACTGAATTTTTTCTAATTCCGTATATTTGTCTGCCCTATAGCATAATAAATCTGAGTCTAAATTATCAATAATTTTTTTTTCTAGTATTGTTCTATTTTTGATACTCAAGTCAAAGTAAAAATATAAGATCTTTTCAAAATATTTATATTTCTTTTTTTTCTTTATGTTCAGATTAAGATATTCTTTTAAAGAAAAGGCTATTTTTTTATCATATATTTTTACTGCATTATTCATTGGAGTGTTAAATAATTTTTTATTAAAAAGCAGTAAAAAGTAGCTATTGGTTTTTAAAATTGTGAACATTTTTATTTTAAATACTTAGTAAAATTATTTTCTTTTAAAGTATTCAAAAAGTGATCTGGTATTTGGGCTTCTAATGAATAAGTTTTTTGAAATAATTTAAAGCCTATTTTTTTTGCATGCAAATGCATTTTAAAATTTAATTTCTTCATTTTCTTTTCGTTAGAAAGATTATATTTTTCATCACCCAATATTGGACAGTTTCTAGATTGTAAATGTACTCTTATTTGATGTTTTCTACCTGTTCTTGGCTTTACCTCTAAAAGTGATAAATCTTTATTCGTTTCTAAGACTTTATAAATGGTAATTGCCTTTTTTTTATAATTATTTGTAACTTGTATTTTATCAATTCCATTTTGACTGACTTTAGAAATTGGATCAGTTATAGTATCCTTTAGTTTTTTTGGAACTCCTTTTACCACAGTCCAGTAAATCTTTTTAACTTTTTCTTCTCTAAAAAGTTTAGTAATGTTTGTTGCTACTTCTTTAGATTTTGCAATCACTAAAATTCCTGAAGTATTTTTGTCAATTCTGTGAGTTAATCTGTATAGCGTTTTATCAGAGGAAAAATATGTCAATACATCATCTATACTAAATTTTATTTTTGATCCTCCTTGGACAGGAATACCATAAGGCTTATTTAGAGCAATAATAAACTTATCTTCATATATAATAGCTTCTTTAATAAGACATTTTAATTTTTTAGAAATAAAGGTTTTTTTCTTTATACTGAAGTTACTAGAAATATCGTCTCTATACTGGATTTTATCTCCGATTAATATTTTATAACTTGGAATTTCTTTTTTACCGTTAACTTTAAATTTTCCTAATCTAATTTTTTTTTGGATTACAGAGTAGGATAAATCGGAAAAGCATTTAGCTAAAAATTTATCTAACCTAACTCCTTTTTGATCAATATTAATTTCAATAATTTTTTGGTTAGTCATATTTAACAATAGAAAGTAATTCCTATCATAAATTATTAAGATAAATATAAAAACTATTTATTTTCTTGAACTTTATCCTCAGTCTTTTTAACTTCAGCAG
>JAYYAX010000034.1:0-111404 GCA_036042925.1 Pseudomonadota bacterium | reverse complement strand
AAGGGATAGGACTTCCGTTGTTTCACCAGATTTACTTATTATTAATAATAAGATTTTACTTTCTTTTATTTTATTAAGTTTCAGTAATAGGTATTTCGGATCAATATTTTCTAGAAAAATAATTTTATTATTTGAGTCCGCTTCAAGCAATGCTTTGCTTCCCAAACTAGACCCTCCAGTTCCTATTACAATTATTTTTTTATAACCTGAAAATAAACCGGTGCATTCAATTATTTTTTTCTTTAATAAATTATTGTTTTGGAACAAAAAACTAAAATCATGGAGTTTCTCTTTGTATTTTTTTTCGAAAACTAAATTATCTACTATTTTTTTTTTTTTGTTAAACTCTTTTGAATTTATCCGGTTCTTGCAGTTTTTTAAATCAAAAAACATATACTTTTTATATCTATAATTATTTTATTCTAAGGTTGCCAATTCTTTCATTCTCAAGATAGTTCTAACTAAGTTTTTTTTTTTCGAAAGATTAATTTTTGTTTTTTTAACATAAGGTTTTTTGGTTACAGACTTTCCTGTAAGTATTTCTTCTAAACTAAATTCACTTTTATTACTTGTGGTTTTTTTAACAGAGCTTTCTGCTTTATCTCTTTTTTTTCCAGGCGGAACAATATCCATATTTGGTGGTATTAGTAGTGGGGATTTTTTTGTTACAGTAAATTCATTTGCAGACTCTGGACTAAAGATACTACATGATGCAATAAAGCAAATAACAAATAATAGAAATATTTTAAGAGTTAATAATTTAAACATTTTTTATCTTTCCAAAAAAATTTTCAAATAATAAAAAAAATACACCAACAGTAATGAATATATCCGCAAAATTAAATGCAGGCCAATGTATATTATATATAAAAAAATCAATAAAGTCTATCACACCACCAAAGTATACTCTATCTATAGCATTACCTATAGCTCCACCAGAAATAAAAAGTAATGATATTTGTATTAATTTTTCAGGATTAAATAAGGCTATTATGAGAAGAGTTGTGCCTATTATCATTGCTAAAGCTGTAAAGAAGTACCTATTAAATATTCCTCCGTCGCTAAAAAGTCCAAAGCTAATGCCAGTATTTCTTACAAAAGTTATGTTTAAAAAAGGAAAGATTTCTATATTTTGAAAGTTATTATTTATCATAATCTTGGCAACATAAATCTTTGTGGATTGGTCTAGTAATATTAAAAGTATAAATATAGAGATAAGATTTAAAAAATATTTGTAAGACTGATTTTTATACATTCGTTTCTAATGTTTTTTTACATCTAATGCAAAGTCGCTCGTTTTCTTTAACCTCTTCGCTAAATTGCCAACATCTTAAACATTTAAGGTAATTGGTTTTTTTAACATATATTGCATAGTTTTCTTCTACATTTTTTTCTTTAAATAGGTAACCTTTGATATGTTCATCCATACTGCTAAGTGAAATGAAACTAGAAATAAGAAAGATTTTTTTTAAATCTATATTTTTGAATGCTTGTTGTATTTTTTTATCACCTAAATACAAATAAACTTCTGCCTCAAGACTAGAACCAATAACCTTTTGGTTTCTTACATTTTCTATAGCACTGTTTACTAGCTTTCTTAATTTTTTTAATATTATCCACTTATTTATTATCTCATTATTTTTCCAATTTTCTGGAATCTTTTTAGACAATTTTAGGTGTACACTTTTTAATTTTTCTGTCTGAAACTCTCTCCAACATTCCTCCATTGTATGAGATAATACAGGAGCAAACCATGTTGTTAAATAATCATACAGATAGTATAGGACAGTTATTACAGACTTTCTCTCATTACTGTCTTTGGAGTTACAATATAAGATATCCTTTCTAATATCAAAATAGAATGAAGACAGGTCTATTGAACAGAACTCAAATAATGTTTTATAAAAAGTATGGTAAGTATGGTTTTTCAAGCAAGTCAATCGTAGAGTTTCAAGTTCACTAAGTTTTGCTAATATATATTTCTCTAATTCATCTAAATTTTCATAGTTAATAGATTCTTTAATTGTAGTACTACCAATATTTCCTAAAATAAACCTAAAAGTGTTTCTGATTTTTCTATAATAATCATTTAGGTTCGATAGTATTTCATCTCCTATCCTCATATCTTCGGTATAATCAGTTGTTGCAACCCACAGCCTAAGTATATCCGCTCCTGATTTATTTAGTATATCTTCTGGCTTAACAACATTTCCTAAACTTTTAGACATTTTTCTACCTTTTCCATCCAATACGAAGCCATGAGTCAAAACTTCTTTATAAGGAGGTGTTCCTCTTGTACCACATGCTGCAAGTAGAGATGACTGAAAAAATCCTCTATGTTGATCTGTCCCTTCTAAATATAAATCCGCAGGCCATTTTAATTTATTTTCTAACACAAAAGCGTGGGTAGAACCTGAGTCAAACCAAACATCCAAAATATCTCTTACTACTTCATATTCAGACATATTTTCATTATTATCTAAAAATTTTGATACATCTGATGAAAGCCAAACATCAGAACCATTTTTTTTTACTTCCGCAATTATCTTATCCATAATATTTTTATCTCTAAGTGGTTCTCCAGTCTTTTTGTTTATAAAAATTGTTAATGGAACTCCCCAAGTTCTTTGCCTTGACACACACCAGTCTGGTCTATTAGATACCATTTTTTTTATTCTATTTTTAGAAGAACTTGGTAGCCACTTAGTTTTTTCTATGCCATCCAAGGCCTTTTTTCTTAGGTTATTTTTTTCCATACTTATAAACCACTGGGGCGTGGTTCTGAAGATAACTGGCTTTTTTGACCTCCATGAATGAGGATAGGAATGATTATATTCTCTAAGACCAATTAAGTTATTTTGGGTCTGTAAATTTTTTATTATCTCGTCTTCTACTTTAAATATATGTAGTCCAGCGAATAAAGGTATTTCCTGTTTATATATTCCATTATCAGCTAATATATCTTTTATTTCTATATTATTTGATTTTGCTAAATTAAAATCATCTTCTCCATAAGAAGGCGCAATGTGAACAAACCCGGTCCCCTCACTCTCATCTACAAACTCTCCATTCAATAGTGGGATATTATGCTTGTAACCTACTTTATTTAAAGGATGTAAAGCAATTGTTCCATTCAAACTTTTACCGACAAGTTCTTTAATAATATTATATTCTGAAATATTACAATAACTTATGACTTTTTCTAAAAGACTTTTGGAGATCAGTATTTTTTGTTTTAAATTATTTCTTATGATTGGAATTTTAGCCTCTATTATGACATATGTTATATTTTCCCCGAAAGCAATTGCTTGATTCCCAGGAATAGTCCATGGAGTAGTAGTCCAAATAACTACACTACAATTGCTTAGTTCCTTCATTTGGCTTTTAACAATGGGAAACGAAACATAAATAGATTTAGAAAGAATATCCCTGTACTCTATCTCAGCTTCTGCAAGGGCTGTTTTTTCAACTGGAGACCACATTACAGGTTTTGAACCTCTGTATAAGCTACCATTTAAAAAAAACTTACTAAATTCTTCTAAAATTATAGCCTCAGCTTGATAATCCATTGTAAGATATGGATTTTTCCAATCTGCAAGTACAAAAAGCCTTATAAAAGACCTTTTTTGTTTTTCTATCCATTCTGCTGCAAAATCTCTACATTCTTGTCTAAAATCCTTTATATTAATTTCGTCTTTGTTTAATCCTTTTTTTCTATACAGCTTTTCTATTTGCCATTCAATTGGCAATCCGTGGCAATCCCATCCTGGTACGAACTCAGCATCAAATCCTTCCATTTGCATGGTTCTATTTATAATATCTTTTAAAATTTTATTAGCAGCTGTTCCCATATGAATGGGTCCATTGGCGTATGGAGGTCCGTCATGTAATATAAACTTTTCTCTTCCATTACTAGCTTCTCTTAGCTCTTTCCATAGTTTTATATCTTCCCAAAATTTAATTGTTTCTAACTCTTTTTCTGGTAGCTTTGCCCGCATCTCGAAACTTGTTTGCGGTAGTATTAGAGTTTCATTATATTTTTTTGAATCTTCCATTATTTCCTACGTTATCATTTTTAATATATTTTTTTTTTAAAATATTTTTAATATATTCACAATCTTTTTTCATTTGCCGGATTAGATTATTTTCATTTTTAAATTTTTTTTCATCTCTGATTTTTTCTATAAACGCTACTCTTAATCTTTTTTCATATAAGTTGCCAGAAAAAAACAGTAAATGAACTTCCAGTATTTTTTTTTTTCCACTATAGTGAGGCCTTACACCTGAGGATATAGCTGCCTCTCTCCATATATTTTCCCCTTCAATTTTCGCCCAACCTGCATATATTCCATTCGCAGGAGAAATTTGATAAAGATAATTTATATTAGCTGTAGGATATCCTAACTCTCGTCCCTTAGCTCTTCCGGATGTTACTTTTCCCTCTACTTCCCAATAGTACCCTAAGCTTTTTTTAGCATTAATTAAATCACCTGAAATAATGAAATTTCTTATAGAACTAGAAGAGTAATAACTTTCCTTTGTGCCTTTTTTCTTAAAATATTTTAATTTAAAGTTATTCTTATTCGCATATTCTTTTAATAATTCTATATTACCTTCCCTTTTATTTCCAAACCTAAAGTCTTCCCCTACTAGAATATTTTCAGCTTTAATATATTGTATCAGTACTTTTTCAATAAAAAAACGTGCAGATTGTTGACTAAAAGAAACGGTAAAGGGAATTTGATAAATAAGGTCAATGCCTAAATGTTTTAAAAGTCTAAATTTAGTTCTAAATTTTATTAAATTTTTCTTCCATATTTTTGGTCTCAAAAGTTTTACTGGATGAGGATTAAAAGTTAAAATTGCTATATTATCATTTTTATTTGATTTTAGTTTTTTTAACTCATTTATTATAAATCTATGTCCTAGGTGAATACCATCAAAATTACCTATTGCCATTCCTACAATTCGAATATTGCTGTTCTTTATATGAATTCTTTTTAGAAGCATTTTGGATTTAATTATTAAGCATTTTGTATTGCCATATTTTTTCGTTTTCTTGCAAAAAATTCTTTTTACTTATTATTTTATTTTTTTTCTCTAAGCTCTTTAATGTAGCTAGTAAAGACATAGAGGCTGCAGGCCATAATTTTTTATCAGTGGTCGAGTAAAATTTTGGTACCATTTGATTTATACTTGCACTATTTTTTTTTAGTTCTTCTAAAATTTGAACTTCTCTCATTTTTCTGTGTGCTATTAACCCTCTAACATATTTGTGAGGATCCTTGATGGACTCTCCATGTGTTGGAAAAAAAAAATTGAAGTTTAATTTTAAAAGTTTTTGCAGACTAGTAACATAATCATCCATATTACCATCGGGTGGTACTATTACTGTTGTTGCCCAGCCCATTACATGATCACCAGTAAATAAAATTTTTTCCTCTTCTAAAGAATAACATAAGTGATTAGATGTATGACCGGGAGTATGAATTGCTTTTATTGTCCAATCCTCTCCTTTAATTATTTGATTGTCTATTAATCTGTAATCAGGTACAAATTCTTTGTCATGAGCCTCCTCAAAATTACTTCCAATTATGCCCCTAGGATAAGAGTCAAATGCATACGTTTTTGCTCCTGTTTTCTCTTTTAGAATTTTTGCTGCTGGTGAATGATCGGCGTGAGTATGAGTAACTAGTATATGGGAAATAGTTTTTTTACCTGCCGCTTTTATTATATTATCTATATGACTTTCAATTAAAGGTCCCGGGTCAATAACACAGAGCTGCTTATTTCCTATTATAAAAGTACCTGTTCCGTACAAAGTAAAAGGACTTGGATTAGGTGCAGTTATTTTCCTCACCAAAAAACTTATTTCTTCTATATCATCATAGTTTTTGTATGTACTATTTTTAGAAATTTTTTGCATATAAATTTATTAACTATAATAAAATAATAAATGAGTTTACAAATAATTAGTATAATTATTTAATTAAAACTTATGATAAATGAAATTAAAAATAAACCTAGTTTTCCTAGAGATGCATCAAGCATCATTATAATCAAAAGAAAAAAAAATCAATTATATGTTCTTATGGGTAAAAGATCTTCCAAATCTAGATTCATGCCTAGCATTTATGTATTTCCTGGTGGTGCGGTAGAAAGAGATGATTATAAAGTTAACAATATATTTAACCTTTCTACTAATATTAAAAAAAGTCTACTGAAGTCTAGATCTAATAAGCATACTGTGGCAATAATGCTAAGCGCAATTAGAGAAACAGCAGAAGAGTGTGGGCTTTTTCTAGTCAGTCATAAAATGAAAACTAAATATAAAAAATTAGTTTTAAACGATACCTGGAATTATTTTTTAAAGAAATCAATGTTACCTTCGACTCATAAATTATTTTATTTTGGTAGAGCCATAACACCCTCCTACTTAAAAACCAGGTATCATGCAAGATTTTTCATTGCTCAGTTAAATGATTTTTGTGGCAAAATTAGAACTAATGGCGAACTAGAAAATATTGATTGGATAGAGTTAAAAAAAGCTAAACTGTTACCAATAGCAGATGTGACAGAATTTTTAATAAATAGAATCATTCATTTAAATAACTTTAAATCTTTATTAGAAAAGCAAAACAAATATCCCATGTTTACTAGAAGAAACAAAAAACAATGGATAAAGTGGGATGAATAAGCTTAATAGGAGAACGTATGAATACTATTTTTAAGGAAGTACTACATAAAGGCTTGAAACAAGAAATATTAATAAAAAAGGTTCTTGTAGATATAAAGTCAAAGTATCAAAAAATACAAGTATTTGATACATTGATCTATGGGAAAATGTTAGTTTTAGACGGAATAATACAAGTAACAGAAAAAGATGAGGCGGCCTACTCTGAAATGTTAGTTCACCCTGCCATGCAAATCTTAAAAAATCCTAAAGATATTCTAATTGTTGGTGGAGGGGACGGAGCTGTAGCTGAAGAAGTTTTGAAATATAATTTTATTAATAAAATTGATTTGGTTGATATAGATGAAGAAGTAATCAAGGTTAGCAAAAGATATTTTAAAAAAATAAATAAAAGCTCATTATCTAATAAAAAAGTTAACTTATTTTATGAAGATGCTTTAAATTTTATAACTAATACAAAAAATAAATATGATCTAATTATAGCTGATAGACCTGATCCAGTTGGTGCAGGCAAAAGTTTATTTAAAAAAAAATTTTATACTAATGTAAAAAATATCTTAAATCATAATGGTTTTGCTATATTTCAAAGTGGAGTAACTTTTTTACAAAAAAAAGAAACAATAGAGGTTGTTAAACATGTAAAAAGCATTTTTGAAAAAACTGGTGTGATACTTACGGTTGTTCCCTCATACATAGGAGGCTTTATGACATTAGTTTGGAGCTCTAACCAAATTGATATGCTTAAAAGCAAAGTTATAAAAGGTAGAAAAAAAATAAAGACCTCATACTACAATGATGAAATAAGAAAGGCTTGCTTGAGTGCTCCGAATTTTATTAAAACTATTCTATGAAATATTCAGTAATTTTTTTCATACCGTTAAAGTTTGAGCTATACACTGTTGTGTAGGCTCCTGCTGAGAAGATTCTTAATTTATCTCCACTCTTAAGTTTACTAGGTAAAATACAACACTTTCTATTATATATAATATCGTGGCTATCGCAGGAAGGGCCAGCTAAGGCAAAGTTTTCTTTTTTAAAGTTTTTATAACCTTTAGCTCTAATTTCGTAATGAATTGCTTCATCTTCTGTTTCTGCCAAACCATTATACCTTCCTACATCTATATAAACCCATCTTTTACTATTTTTTTTTCCTCTGTCAGTTACCAATATAACCTCAGTTTCGATTATTCCTGCATCTGCTACTAAATATCTGCCAGGCTCAAATATTATTCTACTAGGTTTTAAATTACCAAAATTTTCATTAATGGAATTTATAATATTAGACGCATAGAATCTTTTATTTACTAGTTTTTTTGAATAACTTACTGGAAAGCCACCACCTAAATTTAAAAAATTTAATATTATATTTTTGAGTGCTAGTCTTTTAAAAACTTTTGAAGCAATCAAAATTGACTTATTCCATGTCTTTAAAGACAATTGTTGTGACCCTACATGAAAAGAAACACCTACTGGGTTTAAGCCTATCTCTTTTGCTCTCAATATAAGATTTTCTGCAACTTTATAATGACATCCAAACTTTTTTGAAAGTGGCCATTCTGCTCCACCATTTGGTACCATTAATCTACAAAAAACACTTGAACCTGGAGCCTTATTTGCTAGTTTTTCAAGTTCTTCCTCTGAGTCGAAAGCATAAAGTTTTATTCCTAAATTAAAAGCTTTTTCTATATCTGTTTCTTTTTTTAAAGTGCTTCCATAAGAAATTCTTTGCGCTGAAACTTTTGAATTTAAACATTTATCTATTTCCTCAAAGCTCGCACAGTCAAATGAACTTCCTAATCTATTTAAGAGTCCTATTATTTTTTTATGGGGATTGGCCTTAACTGCATAAAAAATCTCACTGTTTTCGAATAATAATTTCATTCTAGAGTAATTCTTCTCAATCGCAGATAAATCGTAAACGGCTGATGGAGAATTAGGTTTTTTTTTATTCAACCAGTGTAAACAATTATTTGACACGTTTTTTTACTCCTCTTTTTATTAGTTTGAGTATTTTTTTCTTAGGGTTTAAAGTTTGTATCAGATATTTTGCTGCTAATTCAGGTTTAGTATCACCACACATAAATATATCGAAAGCCAAAAAATTTCTTTCCGGCCAAGTGTGAACGCTAATATGAGACTCAGCTAATATAGCAACACCAGAAATTCCTTGTTCTTTTCCAAATCTGTGTAAATGCATATGCAATAATGTTGCTCCTGAGACATTTATTGACTCACGCATTATTTTTTTAAGAAATTTTATGGAGTTATTAAATTCAGTATTCCAAAGATCTAGCAATATATGACTGCCTGCATATTCTTCTTTTTTATTAATAATAAAATGATCCTCTGATATTTTTTCTTTCAAGAAACTATTATTCCTATACAAAACGCTCTCTTTAATAAGGTATTCCATAATATTATCTCCTGTCATGGTAGGGCTGGAGAGACTCGAACTCTCAAGGATATAATCCGGGGGATTTTGAGTCCCCTGCGTCTACCAATTCCGCCACAGCCCCTTTCACTAAAAATTCAAAATAAACTTTTTTAAAAAATATACAATAATTTTTTTATTATTGAAGCATCTCTATTTTCCTCTTTAACCCTTTCTTTAAAGTAGATTTTTTAAGCTTTAAGTGTTCTAAGGTCTCAGGCACTTCATATTCAAGTATTTCACTTATCATATCACCATTTTTTTTTGCTTTGGCAATAGTTTTTTGCAAAAATTTCAACCAATTAGAAGTATCAAAAAGTTCGTCTTTGTTTCTTATTATTTCACCATGTCCTGGTATTACAAATTTCCAGGATTCCTCAAAAAGGAAATTAATTTTATCGCTCCAATTTAAAATATTTGCGTCAGTAAAAGCAGCAGCTCTATTTCTAAATATTAGGTCACCTACAAAATATGTTTTTGTTTTGTAATCATATACTATTAAATCTCCTTCAGAATGAGCGGCACCAATATTTTTTATAAGCACCTTTCTATTTCCTAGGTCTAATATTTCATAACCATCTAAAAAAAAAATATCATCTAATGTTATGTTATTAAAGTTAATACCTTCTTTATCAAAACCTCTATTTTTTACTAAATTATTAAAAATAGTTGGACCATATTTTTTAAAAGCGTAGAACTCTTTCTTACTCATATATATCTTTGAGTTAATTTCTTTAAATGCTTCCATACCATAAGAATGATCAAAGTGCCTATGAGTTATTATTAAATACTTGATAGGTTTGTCAGATATTTTTTTTATAGTCTTTATAAATTTGTTTGCCAAAGCTTTTGAAGGTCCTGCATCTACTACCAAAATACTCTTTTCGCCTACAATAATACCTAAGTTTGCAATCAAACCTTGATTTCTCTGATTAGGTTCACTTAAAATACCTTTATGATAATATATTCCATCTACAGGAGTCTTTAATTTAAACGAAATATCTTCTGATACAACAATTATACTAAATAAATAAAGTATTGAGAAAATTAAAAAAAAATTTAAAAAATTCTTTTTCATATGAACAAATTTAAAAAAATAGTATTTAATTTTATCAAGTATATCATTAGAATTACAGATAATAAGAAGACATTAAAGTTTCTTGCCGTTTTTACATTTTTAGAGTCTATTATTATTCCAGTACCTCCAGATATTGTTTTAATTCCTATTACTCTAAACAAAAAGTATAGCTGGATTTTCCTAGGAATATATACAACTATATTCTCGATATTAGGAGGTATTTTAGGTTACTTAGTGGGTATGTACTTTTGGGATATACTCGGAGAAAACATTGTAGAACTATACAATGGGTATGATTATATTGAAAATATTAAAATTCTATTTGGTAAATATGGCTGGGCTGTAATTCTTGTGGCAGGCTTCTCACCCATCCCCTACAAAATATTTACTATAGGCAGTGGCCTACTAGGATATAATTTTATTATTTTTATTTTGTGCTCTATAATTTCTAGAAGTTTAAGATTTTTAACATTAACTTATTTAGTTTATAACTACGGAAGCAAAGGTCTTAATTTCATAGAAAAACACTTTATGAAATTTACTTTAATAAGTAGTATTATATTTATTTTAATACTTTTATTTTTCATATTATAAATGTATCTGAGTAACTTAAAATTTTTTAAAATAGCTTCTATTTTAGCTACTTTAACAATTATCTTTTCCTTGTTCTCTGAATTTTATTATGATTTAAAACCTTGTAGACTTTGTCTCGTTCAAAGATTTTTGTGGATAGGTTTAGCTTTAACATGTTATAGTGCTTTATTTCTAAACTATCATGTAAGATTTAAAATCTTATTATCTTTGATTTTTCTTTTTTTTCTATCCGTAACTAGTATTTATCATAGTGGAGTGGAGGCTGGTATTATAGAAAATGTTTTTTCTTGTACTGGAGAATCTGGTTTAGAGGCAACTAGTATAGAAGAATTGAGTGAAATTATTTTAAAGACCACAAATAATGATTGTGCATTTCCTAAATTTAGTTTGTTCGGGCTCACACTAGCAAATTTAGGCTCCTTATCTAGTCTATTACTACTAATTTTAAACTTGTTATTGCTTAAAAAAGAGTTATCTCATAATTATGAATGATAAAAAAAAAATTAACCAAATTATTAGAGTAGATCTTGCTGGAGAAAAAGGAGCAATAGAAATATATAAAGGGCAACTGGCTATTATAAAAGATGAAACTTTATCAAAAGAAATAAGAGCTATGTTGACTAAAGAAAAAGAACATTATAAAAAATTTAAAGAGCTTTTAATAACTTATAGAGTAAGACCAACAATATTAGACCCTTTTTGGAAAGTAGGTGCATTTGGATTAGGAGTAATATCTGCAACTTTGGGTAAAAAAGCTACTATGGCATGCACTGAAGCTGTAGAAGAAGTAATTATAGATCATTATGAAAAACAGTCTAAATACTTAAAGGAAAAAAATAAATCACTCAGTAAAATTACTGGAAAATTTGCGCTTGATGAAAAAAGTCATATGCATATAGCTAAAGAATATGACACAGGAAATGATGCCTTTCATAAATCATTTAAAACTGCAGTAAAAATTCTTTCCAAGATTGCAATAAAAGTTTCAGAAAAAATTTAATTAGTAGAAAAAGACTCTCCACAACCACATCTAGCAGTTTCGTTAGGGTTTACAAAAGTAAAGCCCTGTTTAAATTTTTCTTCTTTCCAATCTATTGTAGATCCTAATAAAAACATGATTGCACCGGGATCTATAATAAAGCTAATTCCATCTTTGTCTATTACTTCATCACCTTGATTAATTTTTTCAGTTAAATTTACCTCATAAGTCATCCCAGAGCAGCCTCCTTGGCTAATGCTTATGCGCAATCCGGCAATATGAGAATTATTATTTATTAATAATTTGGCACGCTTTGCAGCATTATCAGTAATATTTATAATTGGATTTTTAATCATATTAACCCTAACTCTAATTTTGCAGCCTCTGTCATTTTTTCTTGGCTCCATGGTGGTTCCCATGTTATTTGAACTTTAACATCTTTTACACCATTTACAAGTAAAACTGTATCTGCTACTTTTTCAGGTATACTTTGAGCTTCTGGACAATTAGGTGTTGTTAAAGTCATAGTAATATTAACATCACAATTCTCTTTAATTTCAATATCATAAATTAACCCTAACTCATATATTGAAACTGGAATCTCTGGATCATATACTGTCTGTAGTGCATCGACTATCTTCGTTTTTAAAGTTTCTTTGTCAGTATTCATATTATTATTTTAAAAATACTTTTTAACGTCTCTTAAATTTTCTAAAAAACTGTCTATATCTTCTTTACTATTGTAAACTCCTATGGAGGCTCTGAGTGATGTTTCTACTTTAAAATGTCTCATAGCTGGCTGAGCGCAATGATGACCAGCCCTCAATGCTATTCCTCTTTTATCTAAAAGCAATGCTAAGTCATGTGGATGTGCGTTTTTGCATATAAATGAGACTAAACCTATTCTTTCTTCAGGGTCTCCTAATATTACCACATCATTGTCTGATCTAATTTTTTCAAGCAAATAGTTTGTTAATACTTTACTATGATGTTCAATATTATTAATACCTATATTCCTAACAAAATCTAATGCATAGCCTAAAGAAATAGCTCCTACAATATTTGGCGTACCCGCTTCAAACCTATGTGGTAACTCGGTGTAAGTTGAGTTTTCTATAGAAACATAATCAATCATTTCTCCACCCGTTTGGTAGGGGTCTAGTTCATTCAGGATACTATTTTTTCCAAATAGTATTCCTATTCCTGAAGGACCATAGATCTTATGCCCAGAAAAGACGTAAAAATCACAATCCAAATCTTGCATGTCTACCCCTATATGGGGTACTGCTTGACAGCCATCTATAACAGTAATAATGTTATTTTTTTTTGCTTCTCTACAGATTTTCTTAATAGGAAGTTTAGATCCTAAGGAGTTTGTAATATGAGGAAGAGCAATTATTTTTGTTTTTTTATTAATGTTCATTAATATACTTTCTGTAGTAATATCCCCACTATTATTAGGCTTGATTTCACGAAGCATTGATTTTGTATTTTTACAAGCTATTTGCCATGGTATTATATTAGAATGATGTTCTAATGTACTAATTAAGACTTCATCTCCTTCAGATAAGAATTTCCTTGCTAAACAACTAGCTACTAAATTAAGGCCCTCAGTCGCGCCTCTGGTAAAAATTATTTCTTTAATATCTTTTGCATTAATAAAAGCCTTAACCTTTAATCTAGCATTTTCATAAGCATCTGTAGCAACTTGGCTGAGATGATAAATTCCTCTGTGTACATTGGCATAATGTTTTTCATAAGTATCTTTTATACTTTGAATTACTACATCCGGCTTCTGTGCGCTTGCTGCTGAGTCCAAATAAATCAAATCTTTACCATTTATTTTATTTCTAAAAATTGGAAACTGACTTTTAATATTTTCCATACTATATAGATTTCTTTCTATTAGTTTTTCCATTCGTTATCCTTTTTTAAAAGCATATTCTCTATTTCTGAAAACACATTTTGCTTTAAATTATTGTCATTTAAATTTAGCTCGTTTATAAATGCTAAAACTAAGATCTTGATTGACTGATGTTTAGTAAGTCCTCTACTCTGTAAATAAAAAATTTTTTCTTTTTCAATTTCTCCAAAAGATGCTCCATGTGAACATTTTACTTCGTCTTCAAAGATCTCTAATTCAGGCTTTGAAAAAGCTTTAGCTTTGTCATCTAACAAAAGAGATTTAGAATTAAAATTTCCAGAGCTTTTTTTTGAATTTTTGAGTATTTTAATTTTTCCATTTAATGAAGTTTGCGAGTTACCTGAAGATATCATTCTCCACTCTTGATCACTTTTCGTATTTTTTGCGTTGTGGGTAATTTTACAAAAAACATCATTGGTTTCTTTACCATTGGAAAGCAACATTCCTTTTATTATAGATTTAGAAGATTCACCGTTTAAAAAAACTCTAACATCTTTTTTTGAGAAGCCTTTATTGATAGAGGAAAAAAACAAGCAAGAACGTTCATCTAAATGAAAATTATAAGAGGAAGTGTTAATATTGGTTGTTTGCTTTTTACTAAGATTAGACATTTTTAATGTCGAATTTTTTTCTAAATAAACTTCATAAAAAAAGTTGGTCCAGTTCTCTTCACCCGAGTAATTTGTAATATCTAAAAATTCTATATTACTATTATCTCTAATGATAACAAACAGATAAGGGTTTATTAGCGATTGTTTTGAAGAAATATGATTATAAATTTGTATTGGCCTGTCAAAATGAATATCAGAAGGGATTTCTATTACCAATCCTTGATTTAAAATAGCATTTAATGATATTAAGTTTACAGTCTTACTATCGTTATATCCTGATAACCTTTTTTCTGAATACTTATTAAAGTCTGAATGAATTTTATTATAAATATTGGAATTTATTTTTTCATGCTCCTTAAGCTTATAAATGTTTAATTTACTCTTAAGACTTTTTTTTGTTAATTCTTCATCATAAATACCATTATTAAAAACTATTGCATTTTCATGTAATTCCTTTGTTCCCATTTTATTTTTATCAATTCCGTTACTAAAAACCTTTAGATTTTTATTCACTGCTGATCTTATATCAAAAAATTTCCATTCCTCTATTTTATTGTCGGGATATATATCTGAAAAAAAATTTTCACTAATTATTTTTTTATTAAGCCAGGGTTTATTGACCTCTTCCAATTTATTTTTTTTTAGTTTTTCTAAATAGTCCTCTAACAACATTTAATTGAATTCCTTATAACCTTTTTCTTCAAGTACTTTAACTAAGTCACTGTTACCAGACTTTATAATTTTTCCCTGATCAAAGATGTGCACTTCATCTGGAACTACATAGTCAAGAAGCCTCTGATAGTGAGTAATTATCAACATTGCATTATCTTCATTACTATACTCTGAAATACCTTTAGAGATGACTTTTAAGGAATCAATATCTAATCCTGAGTCTATCTCATCTAAAATACAAAGTTTTGGCTTAATTAATAATAGTTGTAAAATTTCGTTCTTCTTCTTTTCACCTCCAGAAAAACCAGTGTTTAGGTCTCTAGAAAGAAACGATTTATCAAGACCTAATTTTTCGGCAATTTTACCTATTTCTTCTAAAAACTTTCTCGTGTTTACTGGATCTTGCTTATTTTTTTTTCTAATGGAATTAACAGCAGTCCTCAAAAAGGAAGAATTGGCAATGCCGGGAATTTCTATTGGATATTGTAAAGCCATAAATATTCCCATAGCTGCTCTATCATCGGGAGCATGCTCTAATATATCTTTTCCCTCAAATTGAATATTCCCTGATTCTATACTATACCCGTATTTTCCAGATATAATATTAGATAGAGTAGATTTACCTGATCCATTAGGCCCCATCAAGGCGACTTTTTTTCCCTTACGAACTTCTAGGTTTAAATTATCTAAAATAATTTTATTTTCTACTGAAACTGATAAATTAGAAATTTTTAGCATTAGCCTACTGCACCTTCAAGACTAAGCTCAAGCAGCTTTTTAGCTTCAACCGCAAACTCCATAGGAAGGTTTTTAAAAACTTCTCTACAAAATCCATTAACTATCAAAGCAGTAGCATCCTCTTCAGAAATGCCACGTTGCATGCAATAAAATAATTGATCGTCACTTATTTTCGATGTGGATGCTTCATGCGCTACATCTGATAATTTATTTCTTACATCGACATATGGTACTGTATGTGCCCCGCAGGTATTTCCGATTAGTAAAGAGTCACATTGCGTAAAATTTTTAGTATTATCAGCTTTTGGTAATATTCTGACCAATCCTCTGTATGTTTGCTGGCCCCTACCTGCAGAAATTCCTTTGGAAACTATTCTTGAAGATGTGTCTTTACCAATGTGTATCATTTTGGTACCTGTATCTGCCTGCTGGCAATTATTTGACAGCGCGACAGAGTAAAACTCTCCTACTGAATGATCTCCCTTTAGTATAACGCTGGGATACTTCCATGTGACAGCTGATCCTGTTTCTACTTGAGTCCATGAAATTTTAGAGTTAGGCTCCTGACAAATTCCACGTTTTGTAACAAAATTGTAAATTCCTCCTTTTCCGTTTTTGTCTCCAGGATACCAATTTTGAACAGTAGAATATTTGATTTCAGCATTTTCTAACGCTACTAATTCTACAACCGCAGCATGCAGTTGATTTTCGTCTCTCATCGGTGCAGTGCATCCTTCTAGGTAAGAAACATAAGAATTTTTATCAGCTATTATTAAAGTCCTTTCAAATTGTCCTGTATTTTCAGCATTTATTCTAAAGTAGGTGCTAAGTTCCATCGGACATTTAACTCCTGGAGGAATGTATACGAAGGAACCATCACTAAAAACAGCAGAGTTTAAATTAGAAAAATAATTGTCATTAATAGGAATAACTGATCCTAAATATTTTTTAACTATTTCTGGATGGGTTGCAACTGCTTCTGAAAATGAACAGAATATTATTCCTAACTTGCTGAGCTCACTTTTAAAAGTAGTTGCAACAGATACGCTATCAAAAACAGCGTCAATTGCCACTTTATGACTATTTTTAACACCTGCTAGAAATTCCTGTTCCTTAAGAGGAATACCTAGCTTATCATAAGCTCTAAGCAACTCTGGGTCTACCTCATCTAAGGAATTTGGCTTTTCATCATCAGATTTTGGAGCAGCATAATAGTGTATATCTTGAAGATCTATTTTTTCATATTTCAAATTTGCCCATGAGGGTAAAGCTTCACCTCTTTTTTTAAGAGAACTGTAAGCTTTTAGTCTCCAATCTAGCAACCAAGAGGGCTCACTTTTTTTCTTTGAAATAAACCTTATTGTTTCTTCATTTAGTCCCTTAGGAGAAAGCTCTTGCTCAATATTTGTGGTGAAACCGTATTTATATTCACTGGCTTCCTTTACTAATCTTTCTGTCTCGTTTGTTGTACTCATATTTACCTACTGTTTATACTTGTATTAATCTATAAAAGATCTATTTTTGTCTGTAATATCGTAAATTTTTATGTTTTGTAAAGTTTGCATTACAGAGTTATTAACTTGTGTCCACATATTTTTAGTAATGCATATATCAAGAAGTTTACAACTTCTATCTTTTTCTTGCGAACATCTAGTAATTGCTACTGGACCTTCTACTGCCTCGACTATGTCTTTAATAGAAATTTCTTTGAAATCTTTTTCAAGAAAATAACCTCCATTGGATCCTCTAATTGGTTTAAGGATATCAGCCTTTACTAACAGCGATAATATCTTATTAACAGTAGGAAGAGTTAGACTAGTCTTTTTAGAGATGCTCTTCGCTGTTAATTTATTATTTTGAAAGCAACACAGTATCAAAACCGAATAATCGGCTAATCTAGTAATTTTTAGCATATTTTTAATATATACTAATTTAGTAAAGTATCAAGTTTTCAGGACAAAAACTTATGAATAGCCTCTGCCGATTCTCTTCCCTCTTTGATGGCCCAAACCACTAAAGACTGACCTCGTCTTGCATCTCCAGCAGCAAAAACTTTTCTATCTGATGTCTTATAATTCTTATTACTTGCATCAATATTTCCTTTTTTATCAAGTTTTAATTTTAATTCCTCAATAGGCCCTTTTTTTATTGGATGTATGAAACCCATGGCTAAAAGAATAAGATCCGCTTTAAGTTTAAAATTACTATTTTGTATCTCTTTGAAGTTATTATCTATCTTTACACAATTTAGTGCTGTAACCTTATTAGAGTCTGTTTCAAAGGATTTCGTCAAAACTGACCAATCTCTTTTAACGCCCTCTTGTTGTGAAGATGATGTTCTCAGTTTAAGCGGCCAATTTGGCCAAGTTAATTGTTTATTTTCAATCTTAGGCGGCATAGGCATAATCTCTATCTGGGTCACACTTTTTGCCCCTTGCCTTATGGATGTTCCTATGCAATCTGAGCCAGTATCTCCTCCTCCAATGACCACAACGCGTTTATCTTTAGCAGAAATTTTTTGTTCTTCTTCTTTAATTTCTCCCGACACCAATTTATTTTGTATTGGCAAAAAATCCATCGCAAAATGAATTCCAGAGGCTTCTCTTCCTGGTATGTCTAAGTCTCTAGCCTTCTCTGACCCAGTTGTAATCAATACAGCGTTGTAGTTTTTTTTAAGAAAGCTCATTTTTAGTTCTGAACCTATCTCAGTAGAAGTTATGAATTTTACACCCTCTTTCCTCATCTGATCTACTCTTCTATCAATCAAAAACTTTTCCATTTTAAAATCTGGTATTCCATACCTCAGAAGTCCTCCAATTAACTTATTCTTTTCATAAACTGTTACTTTATAACCTTTTCTTGCTAATTGTTGGGCTGCTGCCAGACCTGCAGGGCCAGACCCCACAATTGCTACTGACTTTGAAATTAGTTTTCTTGATTTTTCTGGCTTAACTAAACCTAGTTTCCAACCTTCATCAATAATTGCACACTCAATTGTCTTTATTGTAACCGGTTCTTCATCTATGTTTAAAGTACATGCCGCTTCACATGGAGCTGGGCATATTCTTCCAGTAAACTCTGGAAAATTATTAGTAGAGTGTAGTGTTTTTAATGCACTTTCAAAATCATTTTTGTAGACCATGTCATTCCAATCTGGAATAATATTATTGACAGGACAGCCAGAGTGACAATAAGGAATACCACAATCCATACATCTTGAGGCTTGAATGCTTAAATCTTTGTGATCAAGTGGTATTAAAAACTCCTTAAAGGCTTTTACCCTTTGTTTAACTGAATGATAATTTCGATCTTTTCTATTATGTTCTAAAAAACCCGTAACTTTTCCCACTTTTATTCTCCTAATTTTTTTAATGTATAATTTTTTTTAAGCATATTTTCTAAAGCAATTCTGTAATCTTTTGGGAAAACCGTTATAAAATTTTCTCTTTCTTTATCCCAATTGTTAAGAATCTTCTTAGCTAGAGAACTCTTTGTAAATTTAAAATGTCTTTTTAACAAAAACAATATTCTTTCCTCATGGAATTCAAGCATATTTCTTTTAAGATATTCGAAACTTAAGCTTTTTTTAACATGATTTTTTTTCTTTTTTAAGTGTGATAAGTCTATTAGACTCATATTACAAAGACTCTCGAAGTCTTTATCTTTATCATAGACATAAGCAAGCCCTCCAGACATTCCGGCTCCAAAATTCTTACCGGTACTCCCCAAACATAATACAACTCCACCTGTCATATATTCACATCCGTGATCTCCTAATCCTTCAACAACTGCCCACGCTCCTGAATTTCTAACTGCAAATCTCTCACCGCCTATTCCTCTAAAATAACATTGTCCCGATATTGCTCCATACAGAACTGTATTTCCTACTATAATACTTTTTTCAGGTATAACCTGAGAGTCAGTTGGCGGGTAAATGTTTATTTGTCCACCACAAAGTCCTTTTCCTACATAATCATTTCCTTCACCTGCTAAATCTAATGTAACTCCACGAGAAGTAAAAGCTCCAAAAGATTGTCCTGCTGTACCCTCAAGATTAATACAAATACTATTCTCTTTTAGGCCCTCGTAGCCATAAATTTTTGCAAGATATCCTGAGAACATGGCTCCTACTGATCTATTTGTATTGAAAATTTTATAATGTAGTTTTAATTTTTTAAATTTTGAAAAATGATTTTTATAATCTTTAATAAACTTTTTATCTAATACTTTTGATAATTGGTGTTCTTGAGTTTTTGAGTTAAATATCTGCTTAGGATTTTTAATTTTTGGAGAATAGAAAACATTTTTAAAGTCTAGTCCTTTTGTTTTCCAAGAAGTAAGACTCTTATCAAAAGAAAGTCTGTCAGTTTTTCCTATTAAATCATTAAATTTTTTGATTCCCATTTTTGACATTATCACTCTTATTTCTTCTGCTACATAAAAAAAATAATTAATAACGTGCTTTGGTTCACCTAAAAATTTTTTTCTTAATATTGGGTTTTGTGTAGCTATACCTACTGGACAGGTATTCAGGTGACACTTTCGCATCATTATACAGCCTACAGCTATCAATGGAGCTGTAGAAAAGCCAAATTCATCAGCTCCTAATAATGCACCAATAACTACATCTCTTCCTGTTCTCAGACCGCCGTCTACTTGCAGAGATATCCTGCTTCTTAAATCATTTAAGACTAATGTTTGTTGTGTTTCTGCCAAACCAAGTTCCCAAGGAGATCCAGCATGTTTTATTGAGGTAAGTGGACTTGCACCAGTTCCTCCTTCAAAACCAGAAATTGTAATATGGTCTGCTTTTGCCTTAGCCACTCCTGCTGCTACAGTTCCTACTCCAACTTCAGACACTAGTTTTACAGAAATTCTTGCATCTGGGTTAACATTTTTTAGATCGTAAATTAGCTGGGCTAAGTCCTCAATGGAGTAAATATCATGATGTGGTGGTGGAGATATTAAGCCAACCCCAGGAGTGGAAAACCTAACCTCAGCTATAATTTTATCTACTTTGTGACCTGGAAGTTGTCCTCCCTCTCCAGGTTTAGCCCCTTGAGCAATTTTAATTTGAATGTCTGTGCTATTTACTAAATACTCAGTAGTAACCCCAAACCTTCCAGAAGCTACTTGCTTTATTGCACTTTTCAAATTTAGTCCGTTTTTCTGCTTTTTGAATCTAAATCTCTCCTCACCACCTTCACCCGTATTAGATCTTCCTCCTATGGAGTTCATTGCTGCAGCTAAGGTTGTGTGCGCCTCTCTGCTTATAGAGCCAAATGACATAGCTCCAGTAGAAAACCTTTTTACAATTTCAGCAGCACTTTCAACTAGCTTAATGTCAACTGGCTTTTTTGCATATTTAATTCTAAATAAAGATCTTGGATTGAGATTTCCATTTGAGGTACCATTAATATTTGCAGCATATTCATCGTATTTTTTTTTATCTCCTGATCTAACCGAATATTGTAAACTAGATATTGTTTCAGGATCCCAAACATGTTTTTCGCCACCAAGCCTAAATGCATACTCTCCTCCAACCTTTAATCTAAATAATTTTTTCTCGTTAGAACTCACTCCCTCTATATGTCTTCTTTTTGTTTCGTTTATAACGTCTTTGAGACCGACTCCTTCTATTAAGCTAGCTGTTCCTGAAAAATATTTTTTAACAAAATCAGAATTTAAACCTACGGCGTCGAATATTTGGGCACCATTATAAGATTGGTAAGTAGAAATTCCCATTTTGGACATAACTTTCAGAATACCCTTGCCTAAAGCTTTTATATAATTTTTTTCTAGTTCATGTAGTTGGTTTAAATCCTTTTTAGAAGAGTCTATGTCTATTATATCCAAAGTATTTAGAGCAAGATAAGGATGAATGGCTTCAGCTCCATACCCAGCAAGAACACAAAAGTGGTGAACTTCGCGTGCCTCACCAGTCTCTACAATAATACTACATTTTGTTCTCAATCCTTTTTGTATTAGATATTGATGTACTGAAGATAATACTAGTAAAGAAGGGAAAGCTACTTTCGTTTTAGAAGCCTTTTTGTCAGAAATTATAACTAAATTACAGTTGTGATGTTTAACTTCTTTTTCTACTGCTTTACAAATTTTTTCGAGAACCTTTTCGATATCCTTATCATTAATATTTATATCAAAAGTTGAATCAAACTTTTTAATCACGAAACTCTTTTTGCTATGTTTAGCTATTGATTTTATCTGGCTCATATCATTAGTAGACAAAATAGGCTGACCAAGAAGTATTCTTTTTTTGTTGTCAATATTAAAATTTAATAAATTTGCTCTTTCTCCTAAATAACTATTTAAACTCATGACTGTTTCTTCTCTAATTGGATCAATTGCTGGATTAGTAACTTGTGCAAAGTTTTGTTTGAAATAGTTAAATAATAATTTATTTTGTTTAGATAAAACTGCAATAGGAGTATCTGTTCCCATTGATCCTGTAGCTTCAGCACTATTTTCAATCATTGGTTTCATTAAAAACTTAATGTCTTCCTCAGAATATCCAAAAAGATTTTGTTGTAATTTGACTTTTTCCTGTGGTGTTCTTGTAAAACTTACATCATTAGCTTTCTCTTTAAGTGTTAAAATATTTTTTTTAACTATGCTTGTATAATTATGTTTGGAGTACATCTGTTTTTTTAAGTCCTCATCCTCAATTATTTTTCCTTTTTCTAAATCTACTAAAAGCATTCTTCCTGGTCTTAATCGATCTTTCTTAGTAATTAGCTTTTCAGGAACTCTAAGAACGCCCATTTCTGATGATAAAACTATTCTTTTATCTGATGTGATAAAATATCTAGCAGGTCTTAAACCGTTTCTATCTAAAGTAGCTCCTATTTTCCTTCCATCGGTAAAAGCTACAGCAGCAGGACCATCCCAAGGTTCGCTAAACTGAGAGTAATATTTATAAAAATCTCTTTTCCTCTTACTCATATTATTTGCGTTTTGCCAAGCTTCAGGAATTAACAGCGTCATTGCTTGCTCTATTGGATAGCCTCCAGCAGTAAGCAATTCTAAAGCATTGTCGAAACAAGCTGAGTCAGATTGGCCAAAATTTATAAGTGGCCAAATCTTTTTTAAATCTTCACCCAAAACTTTACTGCTTAAAATAGCTTTTCTGGCATTCATCCAATTCACATTTCCTCTTACTGTATTTATTTCACCATTATGACATATCATTCTGAAAGGTTGCGCTAAATCCCATGAAGGGAATGTGTTTGTAGAAAATCTTTGGTGAATAAGCGCAAAGTTACTTTGATACAATTGATTATTAAAGTCTAAAAAATATTTTCTAACTAAATCAGATAACAACATTCCTTTGTATGTTATTACTCTATTTGAAAAAGAACTGATATAAAAGGATTGAAATGCTTTACTTGTCTTTGATAGTTTTGTAATTTCATTTGAAATTTGTTTGCTTACGACAAAAAGTTTTTTCTCTAAAAATTTTTTATTAAACTTATTATTCATGCGAACAAAAAATTGCTTAATTAGAGGTTGACTCTTCTGCATATTTTTTGAAAGGGATGATTTTTTAACTGGAACGTTTCTAATATGAAAAAGTTGTAATTTATTTTCTTTAATAAATTTATTTATTACAGCTAAGCATCTTTTATATGCTTTTTTTTCTGTGGGTAGAAAAATCATTCCTACTCCATAACTATATTCTTCAGGTAACTCTTTAGAGAGCTTTGTAAACTCTTTTCTATATAATTTATCTGGTATATTCGTTAATATTCCAGCTCCATCACCCATACTTTTATCTGCACCTACAGCACCTCTATGCTCTAGATTCTCTAGCATCTCCAAACCGTTTTGTACAATAGAATGTTTTTTCGATCCGTCAATATTGGCGACAAAACCTATGCCGCATGCATCATGTTCGTTAGCTGGATCATATAGGCCTTGTTTGTCAGGTCTGTAAGTTTTTTTTATTATCATTTTTATCTCTAAGTCTAGTAGTAAGTTAGTGCTAAATTAAAATAAAACCAGAACCTTGCGAATTGAGATTATATGTTTTGCCATAAAAAAAATCAATTTTAAAGCGATATCAAACTGATTAAAAAATAAGCAATGCTGTTTATATTTTATTAGACTGCTTAATAATTAATCAATTATGGATTTAATTGCAAGGCCATCTATTACTTAAAATGGTAGATAAAAGTTCCAAGGAATTATAATTTTGTAGACTATTAATATTTGACGCTCTTGCTACGTACTCTTTTACTAAAGATATAGTTCTTATACCTTCAAGATTTGCTGAAAGTTTTTTGTTTATGTTCACATTTCTTTTTCTTTCTTTGCATAAAGTTACCATAATTTTTCCTGTGGTCTCCATGATACCTTGGCACTTTCCCATGTTAAAAAGTACCTGAGAATTAACAGGTTCTTCGAAACTACTATCTATCCAGTCTTTATAGTTTTTGCAACTCTTATAAAGGTCCAGAGCATTAAATTCTTGAGTTGGTGTTTCGTATGTATAGCAGAACATAGAAAAAATTATTATAAAGGATTTAAATTTCATATTTTATCCCTTAAAAATAAATCTCTAATTCCTCCTGTAAATAAGAACCAATATAATCTTATTTTTGAAAAAAATCCTCTATTAGACTCCAACTTTTTCTTTTTTTCAATTCCGCACTTAGTTTTAATTTTTAGCATCTTTATCCTTTACCATATCTATACCACTCCCACCCCATGGATTGCATTTAAGAAGTCTAAGTGTTGACATTTTTAATCCTTTTATAACTCCAAATCTCTCAATTGCTTCCATAGCATAGTTAGAGCATGTTGGATAAAATCTGCAGTTACTTCCTAAATAAGGAGATATGATCAGTTGATATGCTCTAATAAATTTTATAATTAAGCCTTTAAATTTTATTCTTTTCATTTTTTATGTACTCTAACATTTTTTTCAATGAAGTGCTTTCAATTTCGTTGCTACCCAACTTTCTTACTGAAATTTTATTAGTTTCTAATTCTTTTTCCCCTATTACAAAAATCAGGGGTGTCTTTGTATTACTATGCTCTCTAATTTTATAACCAATTTTTTCATTTCTTAAATCTAGCTTACTAGAAATTCCTTCTCGAGTGAGTTGATTTTTTATAGATTGTGCATAATCATTACATTTATCGTTTATGGTTACAATTGCAACACTAGTTGGACTTAACCATATAGGTAGTTTACCAGCATAATGTTCCAGCAGTATGCCTGTAAATCTTTCTAATGAGCCAAAAAGTGCTCTATGAATTAGAACAGGAGTTTTTCTTTCTCCTGTATTATCTATATAACTACAACCGAGTCTCTCAGGTAAATTCAAATCAATTTGAACTGTACCACATTGCCAATCTCTTCCTATAGCATCTCTCAATACAAATTCAAGTTTAGGTCCATAAAATGCACCTTCTCCTGGATTTATTTGATAAGGAACTTCTAATTTTTCTATCGTTGACAGTAATGCTTTTTCTGACTTATCCCAAACATTGTCATCACCTACTCTTTTTTCAGGTCTATCTGAGTATTTTATAGCAATTTCGTGGAAACCGAAGTCTTTATAAATATTTGTTATTAGATCACAAACAATTTTACATTCCGTTTCTAATTGCTCTTCTGAACAAAATATGTGAGCATCATCTTGGGTAAATGCTCTGACTCTCATTAGTCCATGTAACGCTCCGGAAGGCTCATAACGATGCACTTTACCGAACTCTGAAATTTTAAAAGGCAGATCCCTGTAGCTTTTGATTCCTTGATTAAATACTTGTATTCCTCCTGGACAATTCATTGGCTTAATAGCATATGTTTTTTCTTCTTTAGTAGTGGTGGTAAACATATTCTCTCCAAATTTTTCCCAGTGTCCAGATTTCTCCCACAAAGATTTGTCCATTACATCAGGAGTATTAATCTCTAAATATCCCGCTTGATTTTGTTTATTTCTCATATAGTTTATTAAAGTTTGAAAAAGTCTCCACCCTTCTGGATGCCAGAAAACTGAGCCGGGTGCTTCTTCTTGAAAATGAAAAAGATTCATCTGCTTTCCAATTAACCTATGATCTCTTTTTTCTGCTTCCTTTAAAAAATTCAAATGATTATTAAGATCTTCTTCATTTTTCCATGCAGTTCCGTATATTCTTTGAAGCATTTCATTTTTTGAGTCCCCTTTCCAATAGGCTCCCGCAACTTTTGTCAACTTAAAAGCTCCAGTTGATTTCAAATTAGGTAAATGCGGTCCATAACATAAGTCAATAAAGTCTGTATTATCTTGACAATAAATTTGAAAGTTATCCTCTTGATCAGATGATTTAATTATTTTTACTTTATATAACTCATCTCTTGCATCAAAAAGTTTAATAGCTTCTTTTTTACTTACCAGAATTTTGGTTATATTGTTTCCTGTTTTAACAACATTTTTCATTTCATTTTCAATTTCTGGAAGATCTTCAGCAGAAATAGGTTTTGCAAATAGAACATCATAATAAAAACCGTTCTCTATTGTGGGACCTACAGCAAGTTTACAGTCAGGATATAAATTTTTCAAAGCTTTGGCTAAAACTTGTGCAGCTAAAGTGTGCCGCATAATATCTAGTCCTATGGAAGTATCGATAGTAATAATTTCAACATCTGCATCTATATTTATTTCATCTACTAAATCTTTATATTCATTATTTATTTTTAAAGCAATTGCTTTTCTTTCTAAGGTTTTTGATATGCTTTTAGCTAACTCAAGCCCATTAATACCCTTAACAAATTCTCTTTTATTTCCATCTGGAAAAGTAATCATAATATTCACATTATCATATGCAGTACTCATTTTTTATTTATCCAATTCCAAGCAACTGAATCACTCTTGTCTTTTACCTCTACTCCTAAGTCAAATAGTTTTTTTCTAATTTCATCTGCCAGGATATATTCTTTTTGCTTTCTTGCTAGACTTCTTTTTTCTAATAAGATTTCTATTTCTTTTATGTCTACATTTTGATTTTTTTCTTGTTTTTTAAACCAATCAGCTGGATCTTTCTGAAATATACCTAGTATACTGCCAACACTGAGCAAAGCTGCTTTTATTTTTTTATCACTTTTGGAATTACTTTTTTCTTTGATAAAAGAATTTAAATAAGCAAAAACTTTTGATAAATTAAAATCATCAAAAAAACATAACTTTATTTCACTAGGCAACTGTTTTTCTCCATCTTTCAGCTTTGTGTCTTTAAGTTGTAGTAAAATTTTATAAAACTTATTTAAGGTCTTATTTGATTGTAAAATTAATTCTTCTGACCAAACTAGTGGGCTTCTGTAGTGAGAACTTAGAAGAGATAATCTAATAACCTCGCCATCAAAGTGTTTTAAATAGTCTTTCAATAAAATTATATTGCCTAATGATTTTGACATTTTTTTATCATTAAAAGTTACAAATCCATTATGCATCCAATATTTTGCATAACTACTTTCATCATTCTTTTTGTTTTGAAAACAACAACCTTGAGCTATTTCGTTGTCATGGTGCGGAAACTTTAAATCTAAGCCTCCTCCATGAATATCAAAAGGAGTTTTAAGTAAATCAGAAGCCATAGCAAAACATTCAGTATGCCATCCTGGTCTTCCTCTACCCCACGGCGAGTTCCAACCTGGCTCATTTTTATTTGAAGGTTTCCACAATACAAAGTCTTCTGGGTTTTTTTTGTAGTCAGCTACTTCAATTCTGCTTCCTGAAATTTGTTGCTCTTTATTTCTCTTGGATAAAATACCATATCTGGGAAAATCCTTTACAGAAAACAACAAGTGCTTATTGCTGTAATAGGCTGAACCTTCTTTTTCTAAAATCTCAATTTTTTTTATCATACTATCAACATACTCTGTAGCTTTAGGTTGAAAGTCAGGTTTATCGACATTTAGTTCTTTCATTTCTTGATTATATATATTACAAAAAAAGTCGCTAATTTCCTTACAACTCATTTTTTCCTCTATACTCTTATTAATTATTTTGTCATCAATATCCGTAATATTCGATACGTAGGTTACCTTGCTATATTTATACTTCAAAAATTTTACTATGGTATCAAATACCACAGCCATTCTTGCATTTCCTATATGAGCATAGTTATAAACTGTCGGACCACATGCATATATTCTTACATTATTTTTATCAATCGGAATAAAAGTTTCTTTTTTATTCGTAAGTGAATTAAATATCTTAAAAGTTGTCATAGTTTATAATTTTTTTATTTAATAAATAATCTAGTAATTTTAAAAAAGGTAAGCCTTGTATAGTAAATTGGTCTCCTATTACTTCAGAAAATAAAAGATACCCTTTTGACTCAAATTTGTATGCACCACATGAATGTAGAGGCACATCATGCTCTACATAATTCTTTATTTCTTTTTTTGATAGCATTCTCATTCTTAATTTTGCCCTACTAAAAAAAGAATACAATATTTTTCCCTTGTAGCACACACTGCAACCACTTGTTTGTATATGTTCTTTACCAGACAAAAAAATTAACTGCTTAATAGCATTCTCTTTAGTGCGAGGTTTGTCTAGTAATTTTTTTCCTACTGAGCACAATTGATCAGCTCCTACTACATAGGAATTGTTAAATCTTTTGCTTATGCTAAGGGCTTTTAATTCCGCCAATTTTTTGCTCAATAAGCTAAAGGATTTCATCTTATATTTCTTTTTAAAAAATACTTCATCTACATTTGAAGGAATTATTTTAAAATTTAGTCCAGCACTTTCTAAGATTTTTTTTCTAATTTTAGAACTACTTGCCAGTATTATTTCTTTTTTTGTTTTAAATGTTTTTTTTTTTGATAACAATACTAATAATCTTATTTTGTAACAAAATTTAAGAATTCTGCTCTAGTTCTTGCGTCAGTTCTAAATACACCAAGCATTCTACTTGTTACTGTGGAAGACTCTGATTTTTTTATTCCTCTGGTTGTCATACATTGATGTTGTGCATCAATAACAACTGCCACTCCTCTAGGTAAAAGTACTCTTTGTATACAGGATGCAATCTGCGCAGTCATTGTTTCTTGTGTTTGTAATCTTTTGCCAAATACATCTACAATCCTAGCTAATTTACTAATACCCACTACTCTTTTATTTGGTATATATGCAACATGGGCTTTACCTAGTATTGGAACCATATGATGTTCACAATGGGACTCGACCTTAATCTCTTTAACAATAACCATTTCATCATACCCTGCTACTTCTTCAAAGGTTTTAGATAATATTTCATCAGGGTTTTCATAATATCCAGCATAAAATTCTTTATAAGCATTAATAACACGCTTAGGCGTTTCTATTAAGCCTTCTCTATCAGGATCATCTCCAGCCCAAGCTATCAAAGTTTTAACGGCCTGTTTAGCTTCATCTTCACTAGGTTGCTTTTTAATATTTTCTTTTTTTGTAAGTATGTTAGTTTGTTTCATAATAATTTTTTATCAATTTATAAACATATACCAATTTTTTTATAATTAAAGTAGATAAATGAAAAATAACAAGAAAAAAATTGTTTTTAAAAAAAGAACTTCAGTAAAACAAATTGAAGAAGGATCTGAATTTTGTCCAAAGTTTAATAATTTAAAACTGCTTCCTTGTATAACCATTGAAAATAAAACTAAAGAAATCTTAATGTTCTCATACGTCAACGAAGTAGCCTTAAAAAAAACACTCGAAACAAAAAAGGCTCATTATTTTTCTAGAAGTAGGAATTTGCTATGGTTGAAAGGAGAAACTTCTGGAATGTACCATAATGTTAAAAAAATTTTAATTGATGATGACCAAGATTGTTTAATTTTAGAAGTAGAACTTTCGAAACCAAAAAAAGGAGGCAAGGAAGCTTCTTGTCATGTAGGATATAAAAGCTGTTTTTATAGGAAAGTAGTTAAAACCAAGAATGGAGAATTAACGTTAAAATTTATTGAAAAAAAGAAATCTTTTGATCCTGAAAAAGTATATGAAGGAATAACTAATCCAACCAAAATTTAAATAAATTAAAAATTTAATAAATTCTTGACAAAAAGAAAATATTATTGATTATAGGAATATACAATAATGATTATAGGTATTTATTATATTAAAACTAACAACCATACTAATTTGCTTTATTTTAAAAGTTGCCTTTTCAGAAGAAGAACTTGGTACCGTAGAGGTCATAGGAGTTTCTCCATTACCGGGGATTTTAATTGAGAAAGAAAAATACCCTATCACCTCTCAATCAGTTGATGAAGATAAAATAAAAAATAATCTTTCTAAAACACTTATTGACGTAATGAATGAAAATCTTTCAGGACTAACTGTTAAAGATGTTCAAAACGGAAATTTTCAAAAAAATGTGGACTACAGAGGTTTTACTGCATCGCCACTACTAGGAGAGTCTCAAGGTATTACAGTTTATCTGGATGGTATTCGTATTAATGAAAGTTTTGGTGATACTGTACAATGGGAACTTATTCCAGAGTATGCTGTAAAAAAAGTAGATTTAATGAGTTCTAATCCCGCATTTGGATTAAATGCATTAGGCGGATCTCTTGCTCTTAGCACTAAAAAAGGTTTAGATTATAAAAATAAAGAAATATATTTTGATAATTCAGTCAAGCTAGGATCATACGCATATCATTCTGAAATCTTCGAATTTGGAACAGGAACAAAGGATACGGGAATATATACCTCAGTAGAAAAAGCAAGTGATGGTGGATGGCGAGATCATAGCGAAGGAAAAATTGGAAGATTTTATACTAATTTTGGTCATGAAAAAGAAAAGTATAATATAAATTTATCTATATTAGGTGCAGATACTGACTTAAATGGTAACGGGGTTGCTCCTGTAGAATTATTACATGTAGATAGGGCATCAGTTTTTACTTGGCCTGATAATACTACCAATAAAGTTTTTATGGTTTACGGATCAGGAAATTACTACACAGAAAATGACACTGTGATATCTGCAAATCTTTATGTGAGAAGATTATTCCGAAATACTTTTAATGCTGATGAAGTAGATGCCGAGGAGTGTGCGGAAGACGTGGCAGCAGATGCTAATGAACTAAAAAGCGATTATGGATTTGATGACGCACCTCTTTGTGGCGAAGATAATTCAACTGGTGATTACGGAGTTATTTTAGATCAAAATGGCAATGCAATTGAGTCTAATGATGAAATCAGAAAATACGGTTTGTTAAATAAAACATTTACAACCACTACTACTTTAGGTGCTGCATTGCAGTATGATACATTTAAGGAATTTTTCACAAAAGAACATCAACTTTCCTTAGGATTTTCATATGATCAAGCAAAATCCTATTATAGATCTGGAGGGTTTCTTGGTACTTTAACTAACGAGAGAACAGTTACGCCTCTGAATAATAGTTTTGATCAACCTATTGAACTTGTAGCAGAGCAAGAACATACAGGAAATGGAGGAAATCCAGGTGATAAAGAAAGAGGAGATGTTGGACCAGCTGAAGTGACAGGAAAACTAAACCTTTATGGAGCCTACGTTGGTGACACATTTAGATATGATGAAAAAACAACATTCTCAGGTTCTGCTAGAGCTAATATTGCATTTGTAGAGTTAATTGATAATTTCAAAACAAATATTTACACAAGGACTGCATTTATAAATGGAGACCACAGATATTTTAGAGTTAATCCGTCTTTAGGGTTTGTGAGAGAGTTATCAAATAGTTCTTCTCTATTTATGAATTATAGAGAAGCAAATAGGGCACCCTCTCCTGTAGAATTAGCGTGTGCTGATCCGGGAGCTCCTTGTAGACTACCTAACGCATTCGTAGCAGATCCTCCTCTTGAGCAAGTCATTACTAGAGCATTTGAAACGGGTTTAAGAGGAAAAACTAATTTAAATCAATATACGATTAATTGGGATACTACAGGCTATTATTCAAAAAATTATGATGATATTATTTTTGTCAGCTCAGGCACTGGTCTCTCATCAGGCTACTTCAAAAATTTTGGAGAAACACAAAGACTTGGTTACGATATTAGTTTAAATGCCTCAAAAAATATTAAAAACTTTGGGATAAAAATATTATCTCTAAATTACTCATATTTAGAAGCATCTTTTCAATCAGCGCATACACTACCTGCGGCTAATCATCCCAATTCTTCTAATGATGTGGAAGCAGGGAATATTATTCCAGGGATGCCAAAACACAAAATTAATGCAAACGTTACCTTTGCATTGCTCGATGATTTAGATTTAACAGCAGGGTTAGTAGGAGCATCGGGCGTTTTTTTAAGAGGAGATGAGTCTAATCAATTAAATAAAACTGCTCCATATGCAGTTTTTAATTTACAATCAGAATATTCTCCTAAAACAAATATAAATTTTTTTGCTAGAATAGAGAATGTGCTTAACAGTAATTATGAAACAATGGGAGTTTTAGGAGAAGCAGAATCTGATGAAGTAAACGTGCCAATAGCAGAATTGGGAGATACAGGAACAGGTGATAATGCTGTTGGTCCTTTAGATCCAAACTTTTTGTCTCCAGGACAACCTAGAAGTTTTTTTCTAGGCTTTAATATACAATGGTAATTTTATTAAAGTTTTAAATAGTAAAGTAGATAGAGCATTATATATATAAATAACTTTTCAAGCTAAAAATTAAGGATATAAATCAAGTTAATTAGGTATGTTACATTTACATTTTCTTCAAAAACTTAAAGAAAAAAAAAATCTAATTTCTTCATTTTCAATTCATTTTTTTTTAATTTTATTTACATTACAAAATTATGAATTGAATAAAAAAGTTACTCTAAATAAATATACTAAAATAGATGTTCAAATTTACTCTTCTTCAAAAAATCAAATCCCTGAAAAGAATTCTAATGATAATATCAATGCTCTAAACAAAAAAATTTTGAACGGCTCAAATAGTTCAAGCAAACCTTTAGAAAAAAATGATATTAGTAAAGCCAAGAATATAAAAAAGCAACCTATTACGAAGGAAACTGCAAAAAAAAGTCAAAGTCGCGAGGAAACAAAAAAAATTGAAAAACATTTAAAGGAGCTTGATAAACATGAAGCCTCCAAGGAAATTATAAAAAAAAAGAATATTGAAAAAACAAATAACATAAACTCGGTGGATATTAATAAAGAGATGAAAAAAAATACAGAGGTACTAGAGAGTTATAAAGAATATTTAAAAAAGACTATACAAAATGAGGCCTCTAAAAATTATCCTAGAATTTCTATGCGAAAAAAAGAAGAAGGAAAAGTAGAAGTGATTTTTTCGTTGTTGCATACCGGAGAAATAAAAAATATAGATATTGGCTCAACGACAACAGCTCAAAAAAGAATTAGAGAATCTTAAATAAATGTGCTTCAAAATAAAATCACTAAATTTGATGAGAATGAAATTTTAAAAAAAACTAACACTTTTTCTATAATTATCGTATATAAGTTAGAATAATGTTAAGCGAAATAAAATATCATGCAGAAAATTTGTCTCAAATTTTAGAAATAGAAGGAGAAGAAGGGCAATTTGAATATCTTATAGATTATGGTAAAAAAACCAGCTGTTTTAAAGATACTGACAAAAATGATGAAAATAAAATGTCAGGTTGCCTGGCACAGGTTTGGTTAAAAACACACAAAAAAGATAATAAAAACTACTTTGAAGGTGATAGTGATGCTTTAATTGTTAAAGGGTTAGTAAAAATAATTGCCGAGGCTTTTTCTGGATTGACTACACAAGAAATAAAGAATGTTAGACACGATATTGTAAATCAACTTGGATTAGGACCTAGTTTATCTGCAAGAAGACAGGTGGGTATGATGGCAATGATTGATCATATTAAAATTATTTCTAAGGCAAAATAGCTCTTGTTATTACTTTTAAAAAAAATTTTTAAAACAGATTCAACTTATCAACTTTGTATAGTATTTTTAGTTTTTGGTATTAGCGGTAGCTTATCTGTTTATGTTTCAAAGCCACTTTTAGAATTATTAAACTATGAAGAATTTATTTCTAACAGTATAATTCAAATTATATTAAGAATTTTAATAATTTTTCCTATTTATCAGATAATTTTGCTTGCAGTTGCTTCAATATTTGGAGAGTTTAACTACTTTTGGAAGTTTGGAAAAAAGTTTTGGAAAAAGTTTAAAAAATAAAATAGTTTTCTTTATTTTTTATTATTATATAATCATTATTAGTGTTGGGTGTTCTTTAAAAAGAAGTAATAGGGAATCTGGTTTAAATCCAGAGCTGTCTCCGCAACTGTAATAGACGCTAAATATTTTTATATTCCACTGGAAAATAACTCTGGGAAGGAAAAAATATTTGTCTTAAGTCAGGAAACCTGCCTAACATGGTCAAGCTTGCGTCGGAGGGTGCGTTTAAAGCGCGATTAAATCGTTCATGACCTATTTTTAAATTTTTTATGAAAGGAATGTCATGAGCATTTTTAAAATAAAGTTTATTATTTTAACCTGCATATTTAATAATATCTTATTTGCATTAGAGGATATAGGAGAGGTTGTAATTACTCCTAACAGATCCATCGTTGAACTTAGCAAAGTTGGATCATCCGTCTTAATTATAGAAAAAGAACAAATTGAAAATTCTGCTTCTACTACCACTAGCGGAATTTTACAAGAGTTTGGTGGATTTTCTGTTTCTACCAAAGGAAATAAGGGCTCTGATCCAAGTTATTTTAATAGAGGTCTGTCAAGAAAATATATTAAAGTTTTAGTAGATGGGATGGACTTATCAGATATTACCTCAACGCAAGAGGAACCTACCTATATTGATAATATAGCTATAAACAATATTGATAATATTGAAATTCTGAATGGATCTCAGGGAACACTTTATGGAAGTAATGCAATAGGGGGTGTTATAAGTTTTAATTCTTCTTTGCCAAAACAATATGGGCTTAGTAATTCTTCATCCTTTGAAGCAGGTCAGTACGGTTCAATTAAAACATCTCATTCAGTAGATTATTTAAATGAAAATTTTCAGGCAGTTATGAACATAGACGGAGAAAGATCTTCTGGATACAGTAGCTTTATTAATACTAGTTTAGCTCCATTTGAAAAAGATGGATATTATCTCTATGGTTCAAATTTTTTATCTAGCATTAAAATGAAAGAAAACTTAAATTTGAACTTTAATGGGCGATTTTACAAACAGCATAATGATTATGATGATGCTTATTCATATCCCGGAGACAGTTTAACTCATTTCAGAGATGATAAAGTTTATGCATTGCTCTTTAATATTATTTATAACCAAAAAAATTTAAGTCACAAATTAACCTATCAACCTACTTACACTACTAGAACAAATACAATTAGCGGAACGCCTTATGAATATGATGGAAGGAAAGATAAAATAGAATATATTTTATCGAAAAATATTTTAGGATTTAATATGCTTTCTGGACTTGACTATTTGAAAAAAGAAGCAGATCTAAATGGAACTATCGCAGAAAAAGAAGTGTACTCTTTTTTTTCAGAATTAAGATATAAAATATTTAACTCTACTTTTATAGATGCCTCTCTCAGAAGAGAGTTCGATAGTCAATATGATACTTTTGATACAGGAAGACTACAAATTAATAATAAAGCTTTTGATAATATTATATTTAGGGGAAGTTTAGGAACAGGATATAGAACACCTACACCTTATGAGTTATACAGTTCCTACGGAAATACTGATCTTACGCCTGAAAAGTCAATATCTTATGATTTAGGAAGTGAAATAAATTTTGGAAAATACTTTACAAGTTTATACCTAGGAACATTTGAAACAAAGGTTGAAGACCTAATTACTTTTGGATCTAAATACGAACAGTCCACAGGAAATCTAAAAACATATGGTTATGAGTTTAGATTTAAAACATCTCTTTATAATTTTCTTACAAGTAATTTCAACTATACAAAAACTCATGGAAAGGAAAGTGATGGAGATAGTATAAAGTTAGTACCTAAAGATAAGTTTATATTTTCTTTGAATTTTATGTCTAAAAATAAAATAAATTTTAAAACATATTACTTATATCAGAATAAATCAAAGGATCCTAAATATAATGAGTTACCTACATATAAATCATTGAATCTAAATGCTAATTATTTATTTTCAAATAAGTCTAAAGTCTACATGAAACTTGAAAATCTATTGGATAGAAAAAATGTCGTAAACAGAGGAGGAGGAACTACAGAAAATTTAGGATATAGAAGTCCTGGAAGATCTTTATATTTTGGTATAAGATTTACTAATTAGTAAATATTTTTTTAAATGAGTTATTATGTATGGTAATAGGGATATAGGAGCTTTTATAATTATAAGCTTTTTATCTATACTTGTTACCAGATTAATACCACACCCTCCCAATTTTACTTCTGCTATAGCTATAGCATTTTATTTACCGGCACTTTTTGGCGTTAAGTATTTTGTAGTAGCACTAACAGCTTTTATATTAAGTGACATACTGATCGGTTTGCACAATCTAGTGTTATTTACCTGGGGTAGTCTATTGTTGATTGGTCTTTTCTCTAAATATTTACAAGGTTTTTATTATAGAATCTTAGGTGTTTCAGGAAGTTGTTTAATTTTTTTTCTAGTATCAAATTTTGGTGTGTGGTTTGTGACAGAAATCTATACCAATGATTTATCTGGGCTTATATCATGCTATGTTATGGCATTACCTTTTCTAAAAAATACGTTAATAAGTAGTTTTGTAATATCTATCTTTATAGAGTCCTTAGTACTAATGAAATTATCCAAAACTTATATTTCTAAAATTAACTCAAACTTTACGTATTAATTTTTAATTACCCACTCAGGCAGGCTCATTAAATCGTAATTAAATATCATGTTTAAAATTAATATAGTTACAAAAGTAACTACAAATACAGATACTAAATTTAAAACTAAACCCGCTTTAATCATATCATCAATATTTACTTTACCGCTTCCAAATACTACAGCATTGGGCGGAGTAGCGATAGGAAGCATAAAAGCACAGCTTGCGGCTATAGTTGTTGGAATAACAAAAATCAATGGATTTACCTCCAAGCCTACAGCAAAAATAATAAGTATAGGTGTAAAAGTTGCTACTGTTGCAGTATTAGAATTTAGCTCAGTTAGTAGTATTATTAAAGCTACTGATATTAAAATTAATAAATAAATATCTAATCCATATAAATAATTTGAAAAAGTACCTATCCAATCAGCTAAACCAGAGGACTTTATTGCTTTTGATAAAGCTATTCCTCCTCCTACCAAAAATAAAACTCCCCAAGGTATCTTATTTGCCGTTTCCCAATTACATGCTCTTTGATTAGAGCCACAAGGAATAATAAACAAAAGCAAAGCACCAAGAATGCCTATTGAAGTATCATTTAAAGACAAATTAAAGCTTTCATTTAAGTTTTTTCTTAAAATCCATAGTGATCCGGTAAAGATAAATACATATGCAACAACCTTTTCCTTCAAACTAGCTTTACCCATATTTTTTTTCATTACGGACAGAGTCTTTTCTAATGCGTATGAATTTTTTGAAGAAACACTAAATATTATTTTACTCAAAAAAAACCAAACAATTGGTATAAGAATTAGGGCTACAGGAAAACCTATGATAAACCAATCCAGGAAACTTATTTGAAAATCATAGGTATCACTTAAAATGCTAGCCAACATTATATTAGTTGGAGTACCAATTAATGTTGCAGTACCACCTATCGAGGCTGAATAAGCAATTGATAACAACAAAGGAATAGCAAAACTATTTTGGTTTATATTTTTTTGACTTGAAAAAAAAGCTATTACTGATGTAGCAATTGGTAACATCATTATAGTTGATGCAGTATTACTAACCCACATACTAAGTAAAGCAGTTGTCACCATAAATCCTGCTATAATTTTTCTTGGGCTAGTACCTGAAAAACTTAATATTTTTAAAGCTATTCTTTTATGTAATCCACTACTTTCCATAGCAGAAGCTATAATAAAACCGCCTAAAAATAATAACACTAAAGGATGTGCATAAGAAGATGCAATTATTTTTAAATCAATCAATCCCAACAAAGGAAATAGTATCAGAGGTATTAAACCTGTTGCGTAAATAGGAACTGCCTCGGAGATCCACCATATAGTCATTAAAACGGTAACTCCTGCGGTTAACCACCCAATTTTATTTAGGCCATCTGGTGTAGGAAAAATAAAAAAAGATATGAAAATAATAATTCCAGATATTAATCCTATTAAAGAAATATTATTTTTCTTGATCAATTTTATTATAAGTTAATTATCTAAGTAGCCTAAGGATTTCCATGTTGCAATTTCTTGTCTAAATTTACTTAAAGACTCCCAAGATCTTTTAAAGTCGTCATCATTCGCACTTTCTTCGTTTACAACCTCTATCCAAGCTGCTTCCAAAGCATTAAGTATTTCATCACTCCATTTGTGAATATTAACACCTTTATCCTTAAGTGTCTTGAGAGCATCAACTTGAATTGCCTCTCCTTCAGCTATTCCATTCCTCATATTGTCGCCACAAGTTACTTCAATTTGCGATTTTTGTGTTTCAGATAGACTATTCCACTTATCCATATTTATCATCAATTCTTGTAAAGTAGATTGTTGATGCCATCCTGGAAAGTAATAGTGTTTTGCAACCTGGTAAAAACCCAAGTCCAAATCAACTGCAGGCATAGAAAACTCTGTAGCGTCTATTGTTCCTAACTCTAATGCAGGAAAAATATCTCCACCTGCTATCAACTGTGTTGAAACTCCTATTCTCTCCATCACTTTAGCGCCCAATCCAAAGAATCTCATCTTCATTCCTTTCATATCTTCTAAAGTATTAATCTCTTTCCTAAACCAACCAGAAGCTTCTGGTGGTATTACACCACAAAAAATTCCTTTTATATTATGCTTAGCGTATATTTCTTCAAATAATTCTTTTCCACCTCCATAATAAATCCAAGATATATATTCCTGGGCAGAAGGTCCAAAAGGCACAGCTGCAAATAATGGTAATGCAGGAACTTTACCAGCCCAATAACCTGGTGTAGACCAACCAGCATCAACAGATCCTGATGAGACTGCGTCAAATACTTCGAGGGCTGGAACTAAAGACCCTGGTTCAAAAAACTTTATTTGAATATTTTTACCAGATACCTTTGAAATTTGATCCTGAAATCTTACTCCTGAAGTTCCTAGTTGAGTCAGAGAACCAGGAAAAGTGCTTGCCATTTTCCATCTAACTTTTTTTTCCTCATTTGAAGAATTACTACCAGTAGAATTATTTTCATTGTTAGAGCAAGATATTAAAAATAACGCTAAAAAAACTAAGACTATTTGATTTAATTTTTGCACTTAACCTCCATTTTTATTTTAGTTATATATTATCCTATAAAACTGCGCCACTAAAATTTAAATTTTTCCAAGCTTCATATACCACTATCGCGACAGCATTACTCAGGTTTAAGCTTCTGCTTCCACTTACCATAGGTATTTTAAAAGTTTTGCTATTATGTAGATCTATAAAACCTTTAGGAAGTCCATCAATTTCAGATCCAAAAATAATAACTGAGTTATTATTGAAATTTGCTTTAGTATAATTTTTTTTTCCAAACTTAGTTATAATTATTAAATTATCAATATCTATATTTTCACAATAAGAAAACAAATCATTAAACATTATTGGAGTAGTTTTAGAAGTATAATCCAATTTTGCTCTTTTTAGACTTTTATTATCCAAGGTGAAACCAAGTGGTCCTATTAGATGTAGTTTAAAGCCTGTATTGGAACATAATCTCATAATATTTCCAGTATTCGGAGGTATTTTTGGTTGAAAAAGAACTATAGTAGGCATAATCTATAATATATAAATAATAACTTTTAATAAAAAATTATTTTAGTAAAATTTAATTATGCCAATTATCAAAGATAATAAAAATTTATTCACCTTAGAAAAAAATTCCTCAGGAGCACAAAGAAAAATGGCCGCAATATTTGCAGCTGATGTTGTAGGATATAGCAAGTTGATGGCTCAAAATGAAAAATTAACTCTGTTTAGACTAAAAGAAACAAGAAAAACTACAGATGAAATAATAAATAATTTAAATGGAAGAATTTTTTCAACCGCAGGCGATTCGATCATGGCAGAGTTTGCAAGTCCTGTTGATGCAGTTGAAGCTGCTATAGAAATACAAAATAGATTAAAGAAAAATATTTCAGATACATCGGATAATATTATTATTGAGTTTAGAATGGGTGTGAACCTAGGAGATATTATGGTTCAAGATAATAATCTGTATGGAGATAATGTTAATATTGCAGCTCGGTTAGAGGCAGTTTCTAAGCCAGGAGAAATATGCATTTCAGAAAAAGTGTTTCAAGAGATAAAAAATAAGGTAGATGTAAAGTTTAAATTTTTTGGTAATAAAAAGCTTAAAAATATAAGTGAAAAAATAAATATCTACATATCAAACCTTAATGAGACTGAAGAAAATGGAAAATCCAAAAAATTCAATTTTAAAACAATAGGATTAAGTGCTTTAGCCTTATTATCTTTAATAATTTTATCATTTACTCTATATAATTTTTATTTTTCAGAAAAAATTGATTATAATCAAAATGCAAAAAATGTTATTGATTCTATTAATTCTACAGAGGATTTACAGTCCTCTACATCAGAAGTAGACGATAAAACACTTAAGATTTCACTTATGGAGTTTCAGATACAATCAGAAAATTTTAATGAAGAAAGTCTAAATATTCTTATGAGTGAAATTTCAAAAGTCCTGACAGAAAAAGACTCAATTTCAACAATAAGGTCTCCTGCTGGCTCAGAAAATTTAAATCCTCCAGAAGTCATGCTAATAGCTACTGAGGCTAATTCCTCGTTTGTTGTCAACGGAATGGTTTTTTCTGAAAATAACAAAGATTATATCAATATTAAAATTTATGAAGCTAAGAGAGGCTCTTTAATAATTAGCAAGAAAATTATTTTAGGAGAAGATGAAAACTATGATGAGATGGTGAAGTTTCTATCTATGTTCAAAAAAGATATAACAAAATAGTTTTTCTATAATGTAATACTAAAATAAAGTCCACTCCGATCATAAAACCTTACTTTAATTAAATGAATTAACTGTTTATTTTTAAGTTTATACATCATTTCTCCGCTCACAATTTAGTCCACAATTGAACATGATTTATGATGATTTATAGTGAAATAACTTGGAGAACTTTCGTCAAAAGAATCTAGACTTACCCTAGGGTTATGACATAAAATAGTTATGTAGTTGGCTGAGAGAGAGGGATTCGAACCCTCGATACGATTGCTCGCATACACGCGTTCCAGGCGTGCGCCTTCGACCGCTCGGCCACCTCTCCTTTAAAATAAAATATGAATGATATACAATTATTTTATGTCTGTAAAAGTAAAATTTCATCTTATACTGATTTATTTATCCAGTTTACTAGGGATACTAAAATTTATTTTTAATGATTTATCTGTAGGAAAATTTTGGTTTTACATAGATGGAAACAGTTTAGTAGGTTTACATTCGTATGCTGAAAGACTTTTAAGCTCATCAGATAATGGAATATTTATTTTAAAATCTATTATCTTTTTATTGGAGCTAAATTTATTCATTGTATTAGCCGTATTTTGTATTTTCATTTCTTTCGTTTTTTCTATGCGAAATTTAAGTTCTTAGTTTAGCCTTTGCATTTTTCTCTGCTGTTAAAATAATTTGACTCATTATTTCATTTATTTCTTTAGAGTTAAAAACTTTGTCTTCTTGTAAAATTTCTACTTCAATTCCTATGGATATTCCTGAAGTCTTTCCTTTATTTTCATAAATATCAAAAACTAAGACTTCTCCAATTTTATCACTACTATTTTTTATAAGATTAATTAAATCTTCAACTCTTGTGTTTTTTGGTAATATAAATGAAAAGTCTTTTTTTAAAGTTAAGTATGGTGACATTTTGAGATTATAAGACTTACTTTCATCTTTATACTTATTTAATAATAAATCTATAGATAGAAAACCTAAAACTGTTTGTTGCTTTATGTAAAATTGTTTCATAAGTTTAGGATGAAGCTCGCCAAAACTACCAACTTTTTTATTGTTTAATATTAAGTCAGCAGATTTACCTGGATGATAATACTCACTCTTACTTCTTGTAAGGTTGAGTGTAAATAAATTGAACGTTTCTTTAACAATTTGCTTAATTATAGCTTTTATATCAAAAAAATCATAGTATCTTCTTTTTGAGTGCCAGGTTTTTGGCTTATAAAAGCCGCTTAAAACTATACCTGCTTGTTTTTCTTGACTAGAGTATTCTATACCTGTGAAAATATCTCCTAATTCATATAAGGAAAAGGAGTCTATCCCTTTAGAATAGTTTTTAGAAACGGCATCCAATAGATTTGGGTATAAAGAGTTTCTCATTACACTTAATTCATTTGATATTGGATTTATAATTTTTAGGGCATTATTTAACTCAGAACTTGGAATTATTTTTTGTGGAGATAAGAAAGTAAAAGATTTTATTTCATTCAAGCCCATACTGGAAAGCTTATATCTTAAATCTATTTCAGCATTGCATGATATAGGAAAAAAATTTTTGGAGAGCTTAATATCCTTTGAAATATTCACATTAGGAATCTTATCGTATCCGTCTAACCTGAGAATTTCTTCTACTAAATCATTTGCATTTGTAATGTCGTGTCTCCATGATGGTGCAGTCACTAATAATAAAAATTCTTCTTTTTTTACATTAAACCCTAACCTCTCTAGATAGTTTATTTGCAATTGAGAGCTTAGTTCATAACCAGAAATACTTTTATATATATTTGTATTATATTGAACAATTGGATTGCATTTTAAAGAGTCCCCTGCGCTAACTTCATTACTAAAAGATCCTTTACAAAACCTTATAATCATTTCAGTAGCGGTTTCTAGTCCCTCCTTTAAACCAGCTTTATCTATTCCTCTTTCAAACCTATAACGAGCATCAGTTATAATATTATGCCTTCTTCCTGTTTCTGAAATTATTATTGGATCAAAGTAAGCTACCTCTAAGAAAACTTTTTTCGTATTTTCATCAACACAGCTATTTATACTTCCCATTATACCTGCTAAGCTTACAATTTTTTCTTCGTCTGCTATTACAAGGTCTTTTTCAGATAAGCTGTAAACTTTATTATCAAGACCTAGAAATTTCTCGTCTTTTTTTGCTCGTCTAACTGTAAGGTCGCCTTTTATTTTTTCTAAATCAAATACATGAAGTGGTCTTCCTAGATCAAAAAGTATATAATTAGTTATATCAACGAGTGCAGAATTTGGGGTAACACCTATTTGCAATAAACGACTCCTTAAATAAAAAGGACTTTTTCCGTTTTTTTCAATTCTAAACTCTCTTCCCATAATTAAAGGACATTCGTGAGCTTCATGTAAACCAGAAAGGTCCCATTTAGTAGAACTTTCAAAGTCTCCTTTTGAATTGTTTATTTCTCTTATCTTTATTTTGGAAGACAACTTTGCTGCTAGCTCCCTTGCAATTCCTCTAACAGAAGCACAGTCGCCTCTATTAGGAGTCAAACCAATTTCAAAAATAAAATCCTCTTGAATATGTCTTCCATAGCTTTCTCCTACTATAAAATTATCTCTCAAATCTATAATACCTTCTGAATTATCAGAGATACCAAGCTCTTCTTCTGAGCAAAGCATTCCATCTCCTTCGATTCCTCTAATATTTTTTTTTTCTAATTTAAATTTTTTGCCTGGTATATATGTTCCATTTGGAGCAAATACGGTTTTCATGTTTTCATAAATATTTTTTGCACCACATACCACAGAAAAGACCTGATTTTTTGAGGAAACTTTACAAATACTAAGTCTGTCAGCATTTGGATGCTTATCAATTTTTTTTATCTCGCATATGATCATTTCTTGTAAGCTAGGATTATCTAAATTACATTGCTCAACCTCAAGTCCTAAGTCTGTCAAAAGTGAGGAAATCTGATTAGCAGTTAAATCAAAAGCTAAATGCTCTTTTAACCAAGATAACGATAATCTCATTTTAGTCCTCTTATAATACTAGGAAATCCATTGGGTTTAAAACTGAAATGTTTTAACCACCTCATATCATTCTCATAAAACATTCGTAAATCATTAATTCCATATTTAAGCATAGCAAATCTCTCAACACCTAACCCAAAGGCAAATCCTTTATATAAGTTGCTGTCTATACCACAGTTTTCTAGAACCTTCACGTTTACCATGCCGCATCCAAGGACCTCTAACCAATCATCATTTTTACCTATTTCTAAGTTATTATTTCTTCTTTTGAAACCTATATCTACTTCTGCAGATGGCTCTGTAAAAGGAAAGTAAGATGGCCTGAATCTAATTGGAATATTTTCAATTTGAAAAAATCCTTTTAATAGCTTCTCTATAGTGCTTTTAAGATGTGCCATGGTAGAATTTTTATCTACTACTAGCCCTTCAATTTGATGAAACATTGGAGAATGCGTAGCATCATCATCACATCTATAAGTTGCTCCTGGTGCTATAATTTTTATAGGAAGTTTTTTCTCTGACATAACCCTAATTTGAACAGGAGAAGTATGAGTTCTTAAAAGATTATTCTTATTATTTATATAAAAGGTATCATGATCCTGTCGTGCAGGATGATTCTCAGAAATATTTAGAGCTGTAAAATTATTGTAATCATCTTCAATATGAGGTCCTTCTCTAACTTCAAAACCCATAACACCTAAAAGACTAGTTAGTTCATCCAATGTTTTGCTAATCGGATGAATTCCTCCCTCATTAAATGGTCGTTCTGGTAATGAAATATCTATTTTTTCTTCTGTCAGCTTAGCATTTAAACTTTTATCTTCTGCTTCTTTTTTTTTAATATAAAATAATTTCTCAATTTCTTTTTTGATAATATTTAGAGATTTTCCTACAGTTACCTTTTTATCTTTAGGTAGTGTATGGAGTAGTTTCAATAGGGATGTCAGTTTTCCATTTTTACCTAAACAATAAACTTTTAAATTATCTATTTCTTTTAGTGACAAATCAATGCTAAGTTCTTTCAAAACTTTAGATTTTAGTTCCTCGCCTTTTTTAATGAGCTCTTCTATTTATAACTCCAAAATTTTAAAAATTAACTTTTTACTTTTTGTATAATAGCCTTGAATGCACTTGGATTTTCATAGGCAATATTGGCTAAAACTTTCCTATCAATTTGAAGATTTTTTTTATTAAGTTTTGAAATAAACTCTGAATATTTTATACCCAACTCTCTACAAGCAGCGTTTATTCTAATTATCCAAAGTCTTCTGAGTTCTCTTTTTTTTTGTTTTCTATCTCGGTAAGCGTACTGCATGTTTTTTTCAACTCTTTGCATAGCTGCCCTAAATGTATTTTTTTGTCTTCCTCTAGAACCCTTTGCTGACGACAATACTTTTTTATGTCTTGCGTGTTTTGTAACACCCCTTTTAACTCTAGCCATGGTTTTATTACCTTTAAGTTATGTTCTCAAAAAGTTTCTTTTAATAATTTTCTCATCAGCTTTTGCGAGAATAGCTGTTCCCCTAGCATTTCTTATGAACTTATTCGTTCTTTTTATCATACCGTGCCTTTTTCCAGCCTGGGTCATTTTTATCTTTCCTGATCCAGTAAAAGAAAATCTTTTTTTAGCACCGCTTTTATTTTTAATTTTTGGCATAATTTTTTTAACTAAAGCTGTAATATATTTGTATTTACTTATGTAATCAAGTTTTATTTAAAAATATAAAGTTATTTTTTTTCTTCAGGGGTCAATATCATAACAGCCTGTCTACCCTCTAATTTTGGTGCTAACTCAACTTTTGATATCTCTTTAGTTTCTTCTTTTACTCTTTCTAAAACTTTTATACCTAAGTCTCTATGTGCCATTTCTCTTCCTCTGTATCTCAAAGAAATTTTAACCTTATCACCAGCTCCTAAAAATTTTTTTATACTTTTAATTTTAATATTAAAGTCATTAAGATCAATATTAGGTCTAAATTTTAACTCTTTAATGTCAATCACTTTTTGTTTTTTTTTTGCCTTGGCTGCTTTTTTTTGTGCTTCAAATTTAAACTTACCATGATCTAAAATTTTACACACAGGAGGCTTGGCATTAGGCGAAACTTCTACTAAGTCTAGGCCTATGTCTTCGGCCATAGCTAATGCTTTTTGCAATTTTACTACTCCTACCATTTTACCATTGTTATCAATAAGCCTTACTGGATCTATGAAAATTTCTTTATTAATGCGCGGACCTGCACTGGCTTGAGAATTATTTCTAATTATAATAATACCTTTCTTTTTTTCAAATATTTACTTATAACTAAAATCAGAAAATAATTCTATCTTTTTTTTATCTAGAAATTCCAATATATCCTTAAGTGTTATGTTATTAATTTGATTTTTTTGAATGATAAAAACATTTTTACCTCTAGGCGCACATAGTTTTGGATTAGAATGAGATCCGAATAGTACAATTTTCCTAGTATTAGACTTACTACACTGTACTAATAAGTGCATTGGGCCAGTATCATTACCGACTATCCACTTAGATTTTCTGGCAATTTCTGCTAAGTCAAAATAAGTAGTTTTACCAACTAGGTTCTTAAACTTAAGGCCTGAGAACAATTTCTTATCTATATATTTAGTTTCTGACTCACCACCTATTATTAAAGGACATATTTTTTTTTCATTTAGATACTTTATTAAACTTACATAATTTTTAATGGACCATCTCTTTTGAGGTCTATGAACCGAGCCTCCTATTACTAATAAAAAAAGGTTATTATTGAGTTTAAATTTACTTATATCACTTTTAAAAAAGGACCAATCAAAATTAGCTTTGCTTGTTATGCCTGCAACTTCTAACTGATCTTTTTGTCTTTCTAAGGTATGCATTTTTTTTCTAAGGGGGTTTACATGAGGATGAGAACATTTCCTGGCTATGCCACTCCATTTAAAATCTGAAAATAGTGAAAAGATAAAGTAATATATATTAGTTCTATTTGATGTTTGAAAATCAAATACCCAATCAAATTTTTCCTTATAGAACCAAATACATAATTTTAAGTAACTCATAAAATAAAAAAATTTTGGCCTGTTATCAAATTTAACATTATCAATAACCGGCACATTTTTGAATAGCTCATAATATTTTTTTTCTGTTAATATTGTAATCTTAGAATTTTTGAAATGGTTTTTAACAGAAAAAATAGAACACATTGATAAAATAATGTCTCCTAATGACCCATGTTTAATTATAAGAATCTTTTGCATTTTTTTGTTTTAAAAGTAGTTTTTGATATAAACTAATAGTTTTTTGACACATCATTGAAGTTAAGTATTTTTTCTGTACATTATAAATACTTTCTTTAGATAACTTTTCTCTTTCTGGTAAAGACATTGAAAGAGCCTTTTTTATATTATTAGCAAACTCTTTTATATCAAATGGTTTACTAAGTATGCCGTTTTTATTGTCATTTACCAACTCCACCGATCCACCGTGATTAAAGGCTAATACTGGCCTACCCATAGCTTGTGCTTCTAGTACTGTTCTGCCAAATGCTTCAGGTTTAGTAGAACAAGAAATGACCAAGTCGGCTAACATTAAAAAGGCAGGCAAATCCCTTGTTTGCTCTAAAAACAAAACCTTATTATTTAAGTTTAGTTTTGAAACTAACTTTTCTAAATATTTTTTATAATTAAATCTTTTTTGAGAGTCTCCCAAAATTATTAGCTTGAGATTTATGTCTTTAAGTAATGCAATTGATCTAATTGCTATCTCATGACCTTTCCAACTAGTTAATCGTGCGGGCATTAATATAGTTTTTTTAAATTCATCAGTTTTTATTTTTTTCGCTGTAGAAATTATTCTTGCAACTGTTACTTTTTCTGGTGAGAAGAAGTTTTCATTTATTCCCCTTGGAATTACGAATACGTTGTCTGACTTTTCGTACTCTTGTCTAATATGCTCTTTGATAAATTTAGAGATAGCAATTACGTAATTTCCTTTTAGCATTACCTCATTATATTTTTTTTTAAGAATATTTTCTATCCCATAAGTTCCATGAAATGTAGTAATAAACGCTATATTAAGTTTTTTTGTAGCTAGATAGGCTGACCACGCTGGAGCTCTTGATCTTGCATGTACAATATTAATATTATATTTTTTTATTATGCTAATTAAGTTATTTTTATTTCTATAAATAGATATTGGATTTTTAGTATCCATTGGCAAATGAATTGAAATACAATTATTTTTTAAAACCTCCGATTCTCTGTAACCCCCAGTCGAAACCAAGACACTATTTCCTCCATTATTTTTTAAAAAATTAGCTATTTCAATTGCTCCTGAAACCATTCCACCAGAGTTGAGGTGCGGAAGAACTTGCAAAAGATTTATTTGTTTAGTATTTATTTTATTTAGATTATTCACAGATTATGATGTTAAATAAAATTGTAGAAGTTAACAATAATAAAATTAGCTACATTCTTAAAGATAAAAAACAATATGGAAAAAAAGTTTCAGTAGTTTTCTTAAGCGGATATAGATCTGATAAAAATGGAACTAAGGCTTTATTTATTGAAAGCCTAAGAAAAAAAATAGGATTTGAATACCTAAGGTTTGATTATTCTGGTCATGGTAATTCTACTGGAGAAATTGATAATCTATTAATATCTGACTGGATCAATGAAAGCAAAGTTCTAATTGAACAACTTACCAATTATCCTCTTTTATTGATTGGATCCTCAATGGGAGGTTGGATATCGTTTTATTTATCATTAATATTAAAGAAAAAAATATTGGCTATTATCGGTATAGCAGCAGCTGCAGATTTTACTTTGAGCATGGAACAAGAAATAAACAAAACAAAAGAAAACTTGGTAGTAAAATCTGAATATTCTGATGACCCATATATTTTTACTAAAAAGTTTATTGAGGATTCTAAAAAATATTTTTTGCTTGAAAAAAATTTAAGAATAAAACATAAGTCTACATTACTGTATGGATTAGAAGATAAATCAGTAAGTATCGACTCACAGATAAAGTTACTAAAAAGGCTTGTAAATAAAGAAGCTTCTTTAACAATATTAAAAAATAGTGATCATAGAATGTCCTCAGAAAAAGATTTAAAAGTATTAAAAGAAACAATTTTAAAGTATGTCAAGCATGCTTAATGATATGCTTTAATCCAGATCTAAAGTTTGGAAAAAGATAAATATAATTAAATTTTTTTTTAATTTTTTCACTACTTACTTTTTTATTTTCTTCCCAAAACTTTTTACCCAGTTCTGTAAGTGACTCTTTTTGATCTTCATAATTAATAAATTTATATTTTTTAATATTTTTAAGCTTAATTATTCTGTTAACAAATTCCTTTCTTGTAGAGGGCTGCTCGTCAGAAATATTCCAATAATTAAATGAATTAGAGTTGTACAATATTTTAGTCATTAATCTTGCTATATCAAGCACATGAACTCTAGAAAAATAATGATTTTCTTTGATTAGAATATTTTTGAAAAAGTCTTTTTTATTCCTTACTTTTCCAGGTCCATATATTGCACTCAATCTTATAATATTTAAAATAATAGCCTTACTCTTGCAAAACTTTATCCAAAAATTTTCAGAGTCAATCCTAGATTTACTGTAAATATTTTTAGCACCTTTAGTAATAGATTGTTCGTCAACCCATGCTCCTTTATGATCTCCGTAAACGCCAGTAGTAGAAACATATAGTACTGAGCTAACATTTGATTTTTTTATATGCTCTTTATACTTAAATAATATAGGGCAAGATTTTTTTTCAGGCGGCGCAGTAATAACTAAATGAGTACACTTATTTATTACATCTAATGTCATTTTTCTTGAAAAAAGTGTTATATTTTCTAATCTTTCTTTTTTTAACAATAACTGATTATCTGTAATTCCATAGCATCTTACTCCATTTGCAGAAAGCTCGTTAAGTAAATACTTTGCAATATAACCATACCCTAAACAACCTACTATCATTTTATTAACTTCCATTCATTTTGTACATTTTTATCCTTTTCTTCAGAAAGTCTCTTTTGTCTTTCTTGTAAAAAATCTTTGGTACTTAATTTATATAATGCCCACACTGCCATGCATCTAATTAGCGTGCTTTTATGGTCCAGCTTTTTAATGATATTTTCTATTAGAGCCTTTTCTTTAGAGTTTCCAGCAGCTATTAAAGCATTTCTTATAAATCTTTCATATCCAAGTCTTCGTATAGGCGTTCCAGCAAAAATTTCTTTAAATTTATTTTCATCTAGATCAATCAATTTACTTAATGGAGGAAGTGTTAATTTATTATTTATATTTATCTCTATATCGGAATTAACTTTAGCAAACTTATTCCAAGGACAAATTGCCAAACAATCATCACAACCAAAAATTCTATTTCCTATAGACTGTCTGTATTGGCTTTCAATGTGAGATTTATGCTCGATAGTTAAATAAGAAATACATTTTCTAGCATCTAATTTATAAGGAGAAATAAAAGCATTTGTTGGGCAAATATTATTACATGCATTACATGTTCCACAGCTATTCTTAATTTTTTTTTGTTTCGTGGCAAAATTATAATCAGTTAAAATAATACCTAAAAATAACCAAGATCCATATTTTTTTGAAACTAAGTTTGTGTGTTTACCTATCCATCCAACAGATGCTTTTTCTGCTAATGGTTTTTCCATTAAGGGGGCTGTATCAACAAAAACCTTTACCTTAATGTCAGAAATGCTGACTATGAAGCGAGCAATTTTCTTTAACTTTTTTTTAAAAACTTTATGATAATCTTGTCTTCTTGCATAGATGGAAATATAACCTCTATCAATAGATTCTGTTTCCGGTAGTGGATTATATGAAGGACCATAGTTTAATTCAAATACTAAAGCACTTTTAGCTTCATGCCACATATTATTAGGATGTTCTCTAACTTTTGCCTTTTCTTTCATCCATGTCATTTCTCCATAATATTCATTTTTTATAAATTCTTGTAAATTATTAGAATAAAAGCTCAACTCATTGAGTTTAGCTACACTTACATCTTGAAATCCAATAGACTTTGAGTAATATTCTATTTTCTTCAAAGTATTATCATTCATTAAAAATCTAAGTCCTTATAATGATTAGAAGGTAATATATTGTAAATACTCTCTTCTAAAATTACTCTAAATGTTGGTCTACTTTTAATAAGAGCATACCAATTTTTTACATTTTCAAAATTATTCCAATCAACTTCATTTAAATAATCTAGCGAAGATAGCGCGGAAGCCAAGGAAATGTCTGCAACATTAAAGTTATCTCCAGACAAAAAACTTCTACGATTAAGCAACCAATTAAAATATGACATATGATTTTTTAAATTTTTTCTTCCAGCATTTAAAGCAACTGTAGAAGGTTGATTGTTTTCCTTAAGGCTTTTAAAAACTCTTTCATCTAAAATATTTTTCATAACTTCTTTTTCTAGCTTTCTGCTTACCCAAGTGCATAGCCTTCTGGACTCTAACCTTTCTTTTGGATTATTTCCTAGTAAATTTTTTCCAATATTTTTTTCGTCTAAATATTCTACCAATAACTCATAACCAATAATATTGGTATTTTCATCATCTACTATTACTGGAAGATCTCCGGCAGGATTAATTTTCAAAAAGTCCTCTCTTCTTTTCCAATAAGGTTCATTTATAATTTCAAAAGAAATTTTTTTTTCCAAGAGAATTAATCTTGCGGCTCTGCAATAAAAATTCAATGGTATGTAATATAATTTATACATATAACTAAATTAATAAAAAAGGATTTATTCTCAATATAATATTAACTATGATATGTAAATGAAAAATGTTGAAATTTTTATTTATTCATTTATTCAAGGTATTAGCGAATTTCTTCCAATCTCTAGTTCTGCTCATCTTTACGCTCTTGAAAGTTTTTTTAATTGGAAAGTAGATGGGTTAACATTTGCTTTAGCCGCTCATTTGGGATCTCTAATTGCAGTCTTGTTTTATGAAAAGAGCTTTCTTATTAAAAATGTTAAAAGTTTATTAACTACTAAAAGAGAAAATGAGATATTTCTATTAATCATTTGTGTATTACCAGTTCTATTTATAGGATTTTTAATTATTATTCTGTTTAAAGAAAGTTATAAATTTAGTCTTAATTACATTGCTCTATCTTCTATAATAGGTGCTTTACTACTAGCTTTATCTGATCTAGAAAAGAGTAACTCAAAAAAAAAGGAAAAGCTTTGTTTAAGAGACTCTATATATATAGGTATATTTCAGACTCTTTCATTAATTCCAGGGATGAGCAGAGCTGGAACCGTTATTACTATGGCTAGATATTTAGGTTATACTAGGTCTTTTTCTATAAAGTTGGCACTATTAACTAGCATACCAATAATACTTTTAGCCTCTTTATATGGAATATACAATGTATTTATATCTAATCAAAAGATACAATATGAATTTTTCTTAATTGCTCTATTAACTTTTATTTTTGCCTATTTTTCAATTATATTTCTTCTAAAATGGGTCAAGTATTTTTCTTTTAAAGTTTTTGTTATTTATAGAATTTTCTTCGGAATATTATTAATCATCCTTGCTTACAGTTAATTAACTAAAATGTCCTCCCTCTTTCTTTAAAAAGATCAATTGCCTTTTTAATATTTTTTTAAATGGGAAAGGCAAATATTTTATTTTTTTTCTGTAATCATGTTCTATATTAATAATATTATTTACCTTAAGCATCTCAACTTGATCTCTGGTAAGAACACTCCCTGGAAGTTTTTCTAAAAAGAATGCTAGTTTTTTTGAAATTGAAAAGGGAATAGAAATAAGTTTTCTTTTTAATTGTAATTCTTTTAAGATTTCCTCTAAAATTTCCTTAAATGACAAAATATCTTCTCCTCCAACTTCTAATGTTTTAGATTTTAAATTACTTTCTAATACTTTAATTATTATATTAGCTACATCTTTAACCCAAATAGGTTGAAATAAAGTTTTCCCGCCTCCTATTAATGGCAAGAATGGAGAAATTTTTGCGGTTTTGGCAAAGAAATTAATAAAATTATCCTCATCACCAATAATAATTGATGGTCTAATTATACAGTAGTTACTAAACTTCTTTACTTTCTCTTCTCCATGATACTTTGTTTTAGCATAAGATGATTTTGAATTTTTTTGCGCTCCAATAGCAGATATATGAATAAGTTTTTTTATTTTAAGTTCTTCACTAATCTTTACTAAATTTCCAACGGCTAAATTATGAACATCTTTAAAAGTATTATTTTTATTATTTACTAGTAATCCTACTAAATTTATTACGTAGTCTGTTCCACGTAATAATTCTTTTAATAATTCGTAGTTTTTGATATCACAATTAATAAATTTATACTGGCCTGGTTTATTAGCAGTAAATTTTTTTTTGGATAGGGTTGCCGTTCTAGAAATGATTTTAATATAATAACCTTTATTCAATAGCTCGTTTACTAAATAACTTCCTAAAAAACCATTTCCACCGATGACGCTAATTAATTTTTTTTCATTCATACAAATAAATTTTTTAAATTTGAAAAAAATATATTAACATATTAATATAAAGTTTATTAATATTTTATCCTATGAGGACATGAACTACTTACATAAAGGCGATTTGCCAGACAGTTTAAAATTACCATCATTAGTTGCAGTAGATACCGAGACAATGGGTCTAAGCTTTGATAGAGACCGTCTTTGTTTGGTACAAGTAAGTTTTGGAGATAAAAATGCGCATTTGGTTCAGGTAGGAGGAAGTTTTGGATACCAAGCAAGTAACTTAAAAAAATTATTGAAAAATAGCAAAGTCACCAAAATTTTTCATTATGCAAGATTTGATGTTGCTATGCTTAAGAAATACTTAGGAGTTTTATGTAGTTCTGTGTATTGCACGAAAATTGCGTCTAAATTAGCTCGCACTTACACAGACCGACACGGATTAAAAGAACTTTGTAAAGAATTACTTAATGTAGAAATATCTAAACAGCAACAAAGCAGTGACTGGGGTAGGGAGGTAATTTCAAAAAATCAAATTAATTATGCTGCAAATGATGTTTTATATTTGCATGAAATTAAAAAAAAGTTAGATGAAATGCTTGAAAGAGAAAAAAGGATCAAATTAGCTTATTCATCATTTAAATTTATTCCAATCAGAGTAAAATTAGATTTGGCTGGCTGGAGTAATAATGATATTTTTTCTCACTCATAATTATGTTTTTAAAATATGCTAAAACCATAATTAATGAAGAGTCTTCTGCGTTAAAAAAATTGTCTTTATCATTGGACAAAAATTTTACAAAATCAGTTAAAAAAATATCTTCTGTTAAAGGGAATATTGTAATTTCTGGAGTTGGAAAATCAGGTTATATTGCAAAAAAAATAGCTTCAACAATGAATTCATTGGGAGCACCTTCTTTATTTATCCATCCCACCGAAGCTAGTCATGGTGATCTAGGCTTTATCTCTAAAAAAGATCTTTTAATTATTCTTACTAAATCAGGAAAATCAAAAGAGCTTAATGACCTAAATAACTTTGCTCTTTATAAAAAAATTCCTGTTGTACTGATTACTTGCAATTCAAATTGTAAATTTGCAAAGAAAACTCCTTACAAATTAATATTACCTGACCTTGAAGAAGCTGGGGAAATTAAATTAGCACCTACTACCTCTACAACCATGATGTTAGCATTAGGCGATGCTCTGGCCTTATCAGTCTCAAAAAATAAAAAATTTTCAGACAAAGAATTTGGTAAGCTTCATCCTGGAGGAAATATAGGAGCAAAGTTCATAACCGTAAAAGATATTATGCATAAAATTCCAGAGGTGCCTTTAGCAAATGAAAAAGATAATATGAAGAAAATTATATTAAAAATGTCTCAAAAAGGTTTTGGATGTGTAGGAATAATTAATAAAAAAAAATGCTTAGTAGGAATCATAACTGATGGGGACCTTAGAAGAAATATGGGAGCTGATATTTTATATAAAAAGGCTGAGGATATTATGGTAAAAAAGCCTAAAACAATTTTTAAAAATAGATATATAAAGGAGGCATTAGAAATTTTCAATAAAGAGAAAATTACAGTTTTATTTGTTATAAATAATGTATCTTCTAAAGTACCCATTGGTATAATTCATCTACATGATTGTTTTGTTAATTATTGAGTAAGCTTTTGAAAAACTACATACCTAGATCAAAAACAATTACTAAACCCTCTGGTATTAGAATTATAAAATTATCAATTATAGTTTTTATATTAATATTAGTTATTATTCTAATATTTTTTACCAATTCTAATAATAATAACTTGGTACTAGACAATAAAGTTTTTCAAGGAGAGTATGAAAAAAATAAAAACTTTATTAGAATAGATCAACTTAAATTTAATGGATATAATAATATTGGAAACCCCTACCTGCTAACAGCTAGTAAGGCTGTGAAGGAGATGAAAAATAAAGATAAGATAGTATTGTATAACGTACAGGCCGACATATTTATAAATGATAAAAACTGGTTTTTTCTTAACACTAATAAAGCAGTTTTTCTAATCAGTGATAAGATATTGTTTTCTAATGAAAAAGTTAAAGGCTTTTATGATGATGGCAGTAGTTTCACTGCTCCAAGTATAGAATATAATTTTCATTCAGGAATAGCCAAAAGTAAAGAAGGCATTGTAATGTATGGTAAATGGGGTAATATTAAGGCAAATAATTTTTCTTTTAACTCTTTTGAAGATAAGTACAAATTTAAAGGTAAAACTGTAATGATTATAAATAAAAAAAAATAATGATAAAAATAAAATATATACTTTTATTTTACTTCATTAGTGTGTTTTCCTTAGCGGAAAATAAATATAATGAAATAGAAATCTCTTCTGACACTATGGAATGGAAAAGAGAAGAAAATGTAGCAATAGCCTTAGGAAATGCTAAGGCAACCCAAGGTGGAAGAATTCTCAGTGCTCAAAAAATAATAGTTTTTTTTAATGAAGAAAAAAAAAATGAAAAAATTTATAAACTTGATGCTTCAGGCAAAGTAAGTTTTAAAAATGGAGACCAAATTGCTAAAGGAGATGAAGCGACATTTCTGATTGACAAAGAAAAAATAATTATCAAAGGTAATGTTAAATTAGAAAAGGACGATAGTTACATGATTGGAGAACAGTTATCTATCGATTTGAAAAATGATTATACCAAACTCATAAGCAGTCAAAAATCAGGTAAAGTTAAAGCAAAATATAAAACAGAAAATTTAGATTAATGGTCAAGAAGAATAAAAATAATCCTTCAATTATTTATGAGAATAAAGGCCTAGAAGTATCAAATTTAGGAAAAAGAATAAAAAATAGACCTATACTAAGAGGTATAAATCTGAATGTTAAAAAAGGACAAATAGTAGGATTACTAGGTCCTAACGGAGCAGGTAAGACTACCTGTTTTTACTCAATTATGGGTTTGGTTTCGCCTGACTTCGGAAAAATAAAATATAATGGAATTGATATAACTAATTATCCAGTTCATCTAAGGGCTAAGGTAGGAATAGGCTACTTACCTCAAGAGACCTCTATATTTAGGGGTATGACAGTAGAACAGAACATTATCTCCATTCTAGAAACAGTTGAAAAAGATAGAAATAAAATTAAAGCAATTTTAGAAGAAATGTTAACTGAATTTTCTGTAAGTCATTTGAGAAGAGTTTCTGCCATGACCTTGTCAGGAGGAGAAAGAAGAAGAGTAGAAATTGCTCGAGCCTTGGCCTCACAACCCTCATTTTTATTATTAGATGAACCATTAGCAGGTATAGATCCTATCGCAATAGCTGAAATTAATGAATTAATAGTCCAAGTAAAAGAAAAAAAAGTAGGGATACTTATAACTGATCATAATGTTAGGGACACTTTAAAAATTGTTGATAAAGCCTACATAATGCATGATGGAAAAATTTTAAAATCTGGTACACCTAAAGAAATTATACAGGACACAAATGTTAAGCAAGTTTATCTGGGTAAAAGATTTAAGTTTTAATTAATTAAGAGATTTGTTTTGAAAAAAAACTTTTTAGAAATAGAACTTGTAAACAACAACTCTGATTTAAAACTTCTTATTAGCAGAAAATCGTTTGCAGATAGCTCTGAAAAAATGACTAAAGAGTTATTGAAGAAAATTGCAAAAATTTCTGAAAAAGAGTATGGGGTTTCATTTAAAGATTGTTATTCTAAATTATCTAAAATTTCTTCCAAAGATTTAATTTTTATAGAAAATGGTATTGTGTTAATAAATCAAACATTTGAAAAAATTACTAATAACTTTCTTATGTTTCTTAGACTTAATAAGCCAATCTACTTAAAGGAGGAGCTTAAGATAAAAACAGATGTTATATTTACTATATTAACTCCAAAAAATATAAAAACAGCAGTTAAATTACAAATTCTTTCTAAGATTTCAAGAATTTTAAATAGAAACAACATTAAAAAAGAAATTGCAGGAGTAAAAAAAGCAGAAGATGTTTTGGCGCTTTTAATAAATGTATAAACAATTTAAATAGGTGATAAAATGGAAAATAAAGATTTTAAAGTAGCAGATCTAAGTTTAGCAGCATGGGGAGACAAAGAGATTTCTATGGCAGAAAAAGAAATGCCAGGACTTATGGCTTTAAGAGAAGAATATAAAAATAAAAAACCTTTGCTTGGAGCGAATATTATAGGCTGCCTTCATATGACTATACAAACAGCAGTTTTAATTCAGACTCTCTCTGACTTAGGCGCTAAACTTAGATGGTCATCATGTAATATTTACTCAACTCAAGATCATGCTGCAGCATCCGTCGCAAAAAAAGGAATTCCTGTTTTTGCTTGGAAGAACGAAACAGAAGAAGATTTTTGGTGGTGTATCGAAAAAACAATTGTAGCTGATGACTGGAAACCCAATTTAATACTTGATGATGGAGGTGACCTAACAAAAATTATGCATGAGAAATATTCTTCTCAATTAGACAAGGTATTGGGCTTAAGTGAAGAAACAACTACCGGAGTTCAAAGGTTATATGAAATGCAGGATAATAAAACATTAAAGGTTCCTGCAATTAATGTTAATGACTCAGTCACTAAATCTAAGTTTGACAACTTATATGGTTGTAGAGAAAGCTTGGTAGATGGTATACGAAGAGCTACGGATGTAATGTTATCTGGAAAAATAGCACTAGTAGCTGGATTTGGAGATGTGGGAAAAGGTTCTGCCGCCAGCTTGAAAAGTGCTGGAGCAAGGGTAATGGTAACTGAAGTCGACCCTATATGTGCTTTACAAGCGGCTATGGAGGGGTATGAGGTTGTAGATTTAGACGACGTATCATCAATACCAGATATTTTTGTAACAGCAACAGGAAATGTGGATGTGATAACTCTAGAGCATATGAGAAAAATGAAAGATCAAGCAATAGTATGTAATATTGGTCATTTTGATTCAGAAATTCAAATTGATTCTCTTAAAAATTATAAATGGGATGAGGTGAAACCACAAGTAGATACCGTTACATTTCCTGATGGAAAAAAAATAATTGTATTAGCAAAAGGTAGACTTGTAAATTTAGGTTGTGCCACAGGGCATCCTTCTTTTGTAATGAGCGCATCTTTTACTAATCAGGTTCTTGCGCAAATTGAACTTTTCAATAATTACAAAAAATATGAAAATAAAGTTTATACTTTACCAAAATTTCTCGATGAAAAAGTAGCAAAACTGCATTTAGAAAAAGTGGGAGCTAAATTATCAAAATTGTCATTAAAACAAGCAAAGTATTTAGGAGTAAAAGAAGAAGGTCCTTTCAAAAATGAACAATACAGATATTAGATGAATATCCTTAAATTTAATTTAAAAACTATAAGTAAAACAAAAACTCTTGCTTGTTACCTTTATGAATTAAGCAAAGCTGGAGATATGTTTGCTTTATATGGAGATATCGGGTCTGGGAAAACTACCTTCGCCAGATACTTTATAAATGCAGCAATAAAAAATATTAAAGTTCCTAGTCCCTCTTATAATCTTTATTTTAAATATGAATGTAAAAAGGCTCCAATCTATCATTTAGATGCATGGCGAATAGAAAATGGTTTAGAAATTTTTAATTTGGGTATTATAGATTACTTTAAAGAATCTATTTTTTTAGTAGAATGGGCTGATAGAATTGAAAAGTATTTACCTGATACAAAGCTAAGCATTAAATTAGAATACAATATGAATAAGAGAACACTAGAATTTTATGGAAATGAAAATTGGAAAAATAGGCTAAAAAAAAGTTATAATCGAGATTTTATTGAAGAAAATAGCAAATAAAAATTTACTCAAGTTTTTAAATGATCAAAATATATTTTATAATGATATTTATGCTTTAAAAAATGATGCTTCTAAAAGAAACTACTATAGAGGATTAGAAAATAAAAAAAGTTTTCTTATTATGGATTCTTCACGTGAAAAAAAGTCCTTAGTAAGCTTTGTAAAGATATCTAAATGGCTGCTAAATAATAGTTATTCTGCTCCAAAAATATACTCTAAAAACCTTGCAAATGGGTATTGTGCTTTAGAAGATTTTGGAGATCTAAAGTTTAGCAAAATCAAAAAAAGTGATCTATTTGAAAAGTATAAACTTACTATTGATCTCCTATTATCTTTATCGTTTCATAATCCACCAGAGTATTTAAAATTTTATTCTAAAAATATTTTTATAGAAGAATTAAATATTTTTATAGATTGGTTCCTGTATCACAGTAGAAAAAAAAATAGTTTAGTAATTCAGAGTTGGAACATGATTTGGGAAAGCTACTTTAAAAGTACTCTTAATTACAAAAGAAAAGTATTAGTATTAAGAGACTTTCATATAGATAATTTATTTTGGCTAAATGACAGAGAAGGAATAAAAAAAATAGGATTAATTGACTTTCAGGATGCCTTAGCAGGACACCCTTGTTATGATTTAGTTTCTTTATTACAAGATGTAAGAATAAATTTGTCTGATAAAATGCAAAAAACTTTATATAATTACTATATTAAAAAAAGCACTTTAGATAAGAAACAATTTGAAGAATCTTATTATATATTTGGAACTCAGAGGTTAATAAAAATAATAGGAGTTTTTTACAGATTAAAATATTTATATAAAAAAGATAGCTATATGAAATACATACCTAGAACGTGGTTATTGCTAAAAGAAAATTTAAAGCATCCTGGCCTAAGATTAATAAAAAACTGGTTTGATAAATATGTATTTTAATAAAAATAAAGTAAAAGATATAGAGGCTATGATATTTGCAGCAGGAAAAGGAAAAAGAATGCGATATATGACAAAATATCAGGCTAAACCATTGATAAAATTTAATAATACAAGTGTATTAGAAACAAATATAAAAAAAATTGCAAATTCAGGTATTGCAAAGATTATTATAAATTCAAATTATATGCATACCACAATTAAAAGATCTCTAAAAGATCTGAGTTTTAAAATGAAGGCACCTAAAATAATTCTCTCATTTGAAAAACAATTATTAGAAACCGGAGGTGGTTTTAAAAATAATTTACATGAATTTGAAAAAAAAAAAATATTGTTAGTAAATGGTGACTCATTGTTAGTTAACTCTAAAAGAGCCTGCCCAATATTAGATTTAAATTCAAATTTTAATGAGAGAAAAATGGATGTATTTTTACTGCTTGCCAAACAGATAAACACCTTAGGTTATAAAGGTAAAGGTGACTATAAAAAGGTTAGTAACAGTTATTCTGCAAAATTATCAAGTAAAAAAAGTAATTTTGATACCAGATATATCTTTACTGGATGGCAAATAATAAACAAAGACTTTATGAAAAAATTTACAAAAAAAAAATTTTCACTTAAACAAGTATATGATCTAGCAGAGAAAAATAATAGATTATATGGAATAGTACATACTGGTTTATTTTTTCATGTTGGAGATCCAAAAGCTTATAGTATAATTAAAAGCTTTATAGGCTTTAAAAAAATTAAAATATTATGAATTATATATTTTATGACTTAGAAACAACTGGAAGGTCATCTGCTTGGGATCAAATTATTCAAGTAGCAGCAGTTCTGACAGATCAAAACCTCAATATTAAAGAAAAATACGAAGAAAAATGTAGAATAAATTCTTTCTGTATTCCAAATCCAGAAGCAATTCTAGTTAATAAAATAAGTATAAGAACTCTTTTAAGTACAAATCTCAGTCATTATCAATTAATGATTAATTTAAAAAGAAAGTTTATGGAATGGTCTCCAGCTATTTTTATAGGATATAATTCAATAAAATTTGATGAAGAGTTTTTAAGAAACTCATTTTTTAAAAATTTATTAGATCCTTATATTACTATAAAAGAAAAAAATTTCAGATTTGATTTGCTAGATGCAGTAAGGACAACAAATCATTTACACCCTGAAAAAGTTAAAAGTTTAATAAGTGAAAAGGGAAACCCTATACTCAAACTAGAGAAAATAGCACCCTTGAATGGTATATCAGATTTTACTGCTCATGATGCACTAGGAGATACCATTGCCACTATTGGACTAGCTAAAATCATTAAAAAAAAATTACCTATTATTTGGAGAGAAATAGAAAAAAGTAAAAAAAAAGATTATTTATTAAGTTTTATTAAAAATAGTCCCTTTTGTTATGTAGAGAGTATTTTTGGAAGAATAAAATTATTTACTTTGTCGTTCATTGGTGAGCATCCGTATTATAAATGGGCAATTTGTATCGACCTGAACAAGGACCCTATTCCTGCGATAAATTTAGATGATAAAGAGTTTAAAAAATATCTGGAGCAAACTCCTAAAATAATAAAAAATATAAAACTAAATAAGAGTCCTCTTTTAATACCTCATGACTATCCAAGTACTTTTTATACAAATGATAGTTTAAATGAAAAAAAAATTATCGAAAGATATGATTTTATTCAAAATAATCCTTTATTTAAAAAAAGAATAATTGATTATTACGAAAGAAAAGCTTCGGTAGATATTACGGAATACAATCAATCTGAAATTTTTGCAGAGGAGTCTATATACAAAAAATTTACTTCGCCAAAGGATAATCTCCTTATGCAAGAATTTCATAGTTCAAAATGGGAAAACCGTAATGATATAAAGAATAAATTTAAAGATGAAAGATTAGTCTACTTTGCAAATATGTTAATGTACAACGAAAAACCAGAATGCCTTGATAAAGAAACTATTAAATCTATTAAAAAAAACTTATGTAATCGCCTTTTAAGTCAAAATAAAGAAAAATGGCTTACTCTATATGATGCTTATAAAAAGATTGATGATTTAAGAGAAAAATGTGATAATGAAAATGATTATATATCTATGCAGTCATTAAATGAAATAAATAAGTATTTAGAGACAATTGAATATAAATTGCAAGAAAATTAGGAGTGAAATGAGCATATTAACTGTAAATGACAAAGAATTTGATGAGAAAGTTTTAAAAAGTAATAATCTTGTATTATGTGATTTTTGGGCAGAATGGTGTGGTCCGTGCAAACAAATATCACCCATCCTTGAAGAACTGTCTAAAGAACTAAGCCCAGATAATATTACAATTGCTAAAGTAAATATTGATGATAACCCTGAAACTCCAGCAAAGTATGGAATAATGAGCATACCTACTTTATTACTTTTTAAAAATGGAGAGTTAGTATCTACTCAAATAGGATTGCATGAAAAAAATGACCTAAAAAAATGGATAGATAGTCATTCTTAAGTTTCATTATTGTCTAATTTTATTACTTCACCTACTAAATTAATAGAACCTGCAAGTAAGCATACTGCCTTGGTTGTTTGATATTTTTTTTTTGAAAAAATGTTAATAGCATCGTAGATATCTCCTAATAAATTACAATTTAACTTAAGTTTTTTTGCTTCTATGTAAAGTTCTTTAGCTGGTCTACTATTAAAGTTTGTTTTATTTAACAATATCAAAGAGTTGGGTTTCATTTTTTTAATTTGCTTTAGTATTCCTTTATAGTCTTTTGCAATTCCCACGCCCAAAATTATTATCAGATTTGAAATATTTTTTTTTAAAACCCAGGTTCTCAGCGCCATAAAACCTAGAGGGTTGTGCGCGCAGTCTGCCCAAAATTCAATATTAGGGTGTTTTTTGCTTATGCTGCCATTTAATTTTTGAAGTCTTCCCTGCCATTCAAGGTTTTTAATGAATTTTAATATTTTATCTTTTTCTATATATAGATTTTTTATTTTACTGCATGCAACTATAGCGCAACCAACATTTTTATATTGATGCCTTCCTTCAAGAGATAAATTCTCAAGAGAAATCTTTTTTTTATTTTCAAGGTAAAAGTATTTATTTCTTATGTACCAGTCTTTTCCATATAAAAATGTTTTACAATTTTTTTTTATAGACTCTAAAAAAACTTCTTCATAAACTTTTTTATTTTGACTAGTACTTATTAATATACTTTTTTTTTTAAGTATTCCTAATTTTTCTTTAGCTATTTTTTTCAGACTATTGCCTAAAAACTCTTTGTGATCTAAGCCGATTGTTGTAATTATACATATTTTGTTTTTACCATTTAATACATTTGTGGCGTCATATTTTCCACCTAGCCCTACCTCACATACAAGCAAATCAGCTTTAAAATTAGAAAAGATATAAAAGGCTGTGGCAGTTAAAAATTCAAAAAATGTTATTATATTATCCTTATTAATATTATAAACATGTTTTAATGAATGATAGAATAAGTCATCATCAATTTTTTTATTTGCGACAATTATTCTTTCATTGAAAGTAATTAAATGTGGAGATCTATAAACATGTACTTTTTTTCCATTAAGTTTTTGCAGTTGATACAGAGAGGTTGCTACAGATCCTTTCCCATTGGTGCCAGCTATATGTATTGCACGAGGTAATTTTTTATGAGGATTATTAAGCTTATTTAATAAAACTTTAATTCTATTTAGTGAGAGATTAATTTCTTCAGGATGTAATTTTAAAATACTTTTTAAAAGGCTTCTGATTTTTGGATTTGAATGATTAATAGACTTATAAATACTCACTTACTAATTCTTTTTCATTAAGTGTTTTAATAAAATTGTAAGGTTTTGTTTAAAATTACTTCTTTCAATAATAAGGTCTATCATTCCATTTTCTAATAAAAATTCACTTTTTTGAAAGTTATCAGGTAGCTCTTGATTAACAGTTTTCTTTATAACTCTGGGACCAGCAAATCCAATTAAGGCTCCAGGTTCTGCCATTAATATATCACCAATCATTGTAAAGGAAGCAGATACTCCACCTGTAGTGGGATTAGTAAAAAGAACTAAATAAGGTAAATTTAATTCTTTAAAATTTTCTATAGCAGCAACCGTTCTGGGCATTTGCATAAGTGCCAAAATTCCTTCTTGCATTCTTGCTCCTCCTGAGGAAGTAATTATCAGCAGGGGACACTTGATTTTTCTTGCTTCTTCAGCGGCTTTTACTATTCCTTCTCCAACCTGCATGCCCATAGAACCTCCCATAAATCTGAAATCCATTGCTGCAGTAACTAACTTTAATCCATTAATATTTCCTTTTACTACTTTTATAGAGTCATTTACTTTAAGCTTTTTCCTTGTTTTAGTAAGTCTATCAGAATACTTAACCTTATCCTTAAAATTCAAAGGATCATCTATAACCTTATCTACTAATACTTCTTCATATTTATTTTCATCATAAATGTAATCTAACCTATTCTTTACAGGCATATTCATATGGTAATTGCAATTGTCACATACAAATAAATTTTCTTTCAGCTCTTTAGTAAAAATCATTTGATGGCATGCAGGACATTTCGTCCATAAATTCTCTTTTTTTACAAGTTTAGATTTAATAGCAATAAGCTTAGGTTTTACAAAATTATTTAACCAATTCATTTCTATTTTTTCCCTATGCTAACTGCCTTAGAAAATTTTTTAACTAAGGCTATAATATTATTTTTTATATTAGATTTTTGATCCATATTTTTATCTATTTCTCTGACTAAAGCGCTTCCTACGACAACTCCATCAGCATATGCGGAAACACTTTTTGCTTTTTCAGGTGTATTTATACCAAAGCCTACCACAATTGGTAATTTAGAAAACATTTTAAGTTTTTTATAAGTTTTCTTTACTTTACTTAAATTGGCCAAACTAGTACCTGTTATACCTGTTATAGAAACATAGTACAAAAATCCTGATGAGTTTTTTAAAATTTTTTTAAGTCTTTTTTTATCAGTAGTTGGCGTTGCTAACCTTATAAGTTTTAGAGAAGACTTTTTGAGTTGCTCTATAATTTCATTATCATTTTCAGGAGGTAGATCTACTATTAAAATTCCGTCTACTCCTGATTTTTCTGCTAGGTTTAAAAATTTTTTTAAGCCTATTTGATAAATAGGGTTATAGTAGCCCATAAGTATTATAGGTGTAAAATTGTTTGTTTTTCTAAATTTTTTTACTAGTTCTAAAACTTTTTCTAAAGTAACACCATTTTTTAATGCTCTTTTATAACTCTTTTGTATTATTGGTCCATCTGCCATGGGATCACTAAATGGAACTCCAATCTCTATTAAGTCTGCTCCTGCATTGGGTAAATTAAGTAATATTTTTTTACTTAAATTAAAATCAGGGTCACCCGCTGTTATAAAAGTAACTAAAGCAGATTTTTTAACTTCTTGTAAAGATTTAAAGGTTTTTTCTATCCTACAGTTTTTAATTTGAATTCTCATTTATATTTTTAGTAAGTTACTAATAGCATCTAAATCTTTGTCTCCTCTACCACATAAATTCATTACCAGAACGTGATTTTTTTTTTGTTTAGGTGCAAATTTTGTAACAAAGTACAATGCATGGGAAGGCTCTAAAGCTGGAATAATTCCTTCTAGTTTGCTACAAAGTTTTAATGCTTCTATAGCCTGATTATCTTTAACAGAAAAATATTTTACTCTTCCAAGATCTTTTAACCAACTATGCTCAGGACCTATTCCTGGATAATCTAAACCGGCAGATATAGAATGAGCTTCCTTTATTTGTCCATCTTCATTTTGTAAAATATAGGTTTTATTTCCATGCAACACTCCTGGTTTTCCTGCTAACAATGAAGATGCATGCTTTCCAGTTTTTAATCCTTTTCCACCAGCTTCTACACCATAAAGTTTTACATTTTTATTATCTAAAAATTCGTGAAATAATCCTAAAGAATTAGACCCTCCACCAATACAAGCAACGAGTGAATCAGGCAGCTTTTTTTCATAGTCAAAAATTTGTTGTCTTACTTCTTTTCCTATCACAGACTGAAAATCTCTAACCATCATTGGATATGGATGAGGACCGGCTGCTGTTCCTATAATATAAAAAGTATTTTCTACATTACTAACCCAATCCCTTAATGCCTCATTCATAGCATCTTTTAAAGAAGCCGATCCAGAGTTTACTTCAATAATTTCTGCTCCTAGCAGTTTCATTTTTAGAACATTTGGCTTCTGTCTTTTAACATCTTTTGCACCCATGTAAATTATGCACTTTAGTCCAAATAAAGCGCAGACTGTTGCCGTCGCAAGACCATGTTGACCTGCTCCTGTCTCAGCAATTATTCTTTTTTTATTCATTCTATTAGCTAATAATACCTGCCCTAAGCAATTATTTATTTTATGCGCCCCCGTATGATTTAACTCATCTCTTTTAAAATAGATTTTTGCACCACCTAAATATTTAGTTAAGTTTTCTGCATAATATAATGGTGTGGGCCTTCCAATAAAATTTTTGGCTAAATATGAAAATTCTTTAATAAAAGTCTTATTATCCTTGTATTTATTATATTGCTTTTCTAAATCTAAAATAAGCGGCATAAGAGTTTCTGCTACAAACCTACCACCGTAATCGCCAAACTTTCCGTATTTGTCAGGAAAACATTTATATGAAAACTTATTTGCCATTTTTACCTTTTATATAATTTAACAGAATTACAAAATTTTGATATCAGAACGTTTGATTTCACTCCTTGAATTTTTTCAACTCCTGAAGAAACATCCACACCCTTAGCATTAGTTAACGTTAAAGCTTTTAAGACATTTCTATGAGTTAAACCTCCAGAAATAATATAATTAATATCAATATCAATTTTACTTAAAAGTTTCCAATTAAATCTTTTCCCTGTGCCTCCATATAAAAAATTATCTTTCTTGTCAAAAATAATCCAATCTACTACATTAATATATTCTCTAGCTTTTGCAATATCGGCTTCTGTCTCTAGCCCAATACCTTTAAATATTTTTATCTTAAATTTTTCTTTTAAAATTTTACAAAATTCTACAGGCTCATTGCCATGGAGTTGAATATTTTTTATCCCTATGGATAATAAGTTCTTAACCAATTTTTTTTCTGGATTAACCGTTACAGCAACAGGGTAAATGGATTTGGGAGATTTTCTAATAATTGTTTCTGCTTTATCAAAGTCAATATTTCTTGGAGATTTTTTAAAGAAAACTAAACCATACCAAAATGCATTATTTTTTTTAGCTATTTTAACTTGTTCTAATGAATTAATTCCACATATTTTAATATAAGGTATCATTTTTATTTAATTGAACTTTGAATAACTTTCGATAGCTCTTCTTTTGGATTTAATGAATTGACTATTGGTCTTCCTATTACTATGTAGTCAGCCCCTTTAACAAACGCATCCTTTGGCGTGACCACCCGAGCTTGGTCATCATTGCTAATATTTTCTAATCTGATACCAGGTGTGACTATAATAAAATTATTACCACATACCTTGCGAACCATTTCGATTTCTAATGCTGAGCAAACTACTCCATCTAGCCCAGCTTTTTTACATAATAATGCATAATTTATAACATTTTGATTAACATCTTTCATCCAACCTAACTCTCCCAATGATTTAGAGTTTAATGAAGTTAAAACTGTCACTCCTAAAATTAAAGGTCTCGTTTTTTTTGGAAATTTATTAATTGTATTAACTGCTTCTTTCATCATGTTAGTTCCACCTGTAGCATGTATAGTTACCATATAAGGCATAATATTTTTTACTAGTGGTGTTATAGCTTTGCTAACTGTATTAGGTATATCGTGCAGTTTAAGATCTAAAAAAATCTTTACTTTAGGTTTGATACTTTTTATTTCTTTAATACCTTCGTATCCGAAAGAGTAAAAAAATTCCATACCTAATTTGAAAATGATATTTTCGTCTAAAATTTTTGTTATAGATAGTGCTTTATTTAAATCATTGGTATCCAATGCTAAAATAATTTTATTATGCGTTATCATTTTATTTTTTCAATTTATAATAAATACTTGTAATTATAACTCCTAAACTTAAACTTAAATAAAAAAATAGGTACAAGGGTAATTTAAATTTTATACCTGAGGGTAAAAGTTTTATAGTTACTATTTCTAAGTTTGAAGCTCCAAATGACAATAAAACCAAGGTTACAAAAAAAAGAAGAATTAGTCTTATCAATTTCGTAATCTACCCATTTATTTTTTCAAAAAAATCTTTTGCAACCTTAAAAGTAGGAATGATAGTTTTTTTTACTTTAATATCCTCACCTGTTTTAGGGTTTCTAGCTTTTCTAGCTTGTCTTATTGAAGGAGAAAAAATGCCAAAGCCTCTAAATTCTGCTCTATATCCTTTGGCTAACGCATTGGTTATCTCACTAATAATTATATCAAAAAGCTTTTCTGAGTCTTTTATTGATATATTATTTTTTTCTGAAAATTGGATTATTAAATCAGACTTTTTCAATATATCCCTCTGGGTTTAGTCATCTTTTTTTTCTACTTTTTCATTTTTATCTTTTTTTTTAGACGATTTTGCCTCTAATGCAGCACCTAAAATATCACCTAGAGATGCTCCTGAGTCCGCAGAACCGAAATCTTTCATTGCTTGCTTTTCGTCCTCTATTTCCATTGCCTTTATAGAAAGCATTAATTTTCTAGTATTATTGTCAATAGATGTAATCATAGCATCAACCTTTTCACCTTTAGCAAATCTTGAAGACTTTTGTCCGTCTTTGTCCCTAGACAAACCTGTTCTTTTAATAAAACCAGAAAGATTTTCATCCACAGTTACTTCTAACCCTGTATCCAAAACATTATCTATTAGACATGTAACAATTTTTCCTATTTTTATTTTATCTTTAACTGCTTCAGAAAAAGGATCTTTTTCTAATTGTTTTATTCCTAAAGATATTCTTTCCTTATCAGCATCAATTTCAAGAACCTTATACTTTACATTGTCCCCCTTCTTAAATTTTTTAACACTTTCATCAGGTTGCTCATTCCAAGACAAATCATTAATATGAATTAAGCCATCAATTTCTTCAGTAAGTTTGATAAAAAGACCAAATTCTGTAATATTAGCAATTTCCCCCTCATATTCATTACCTACAGAAAACTTTTTACTTATGGCATCCCACGGATTTTTAGTAGTTTGTTTCATACCTAAACTAAGTCTTCTTTTTTCTTTATCAAAATCCAAGATAACTACTTCTACTTCCTTACCAGAGTTTACTAGTTTGAAAGGATTTGTTTGTTTTTTATTCCAGCTCATTTCAGAAACATGCACGAGACCTTCTATTCCCTTATCTATCTCTACAAATGCACCATAATCTGCAATGTTGGTAACCACTCCCTTATATAAATTTCCTACTTTAAATTTAGTTTCAGCTCCAATCCATGGATCGTCGTGTAATTGTTTCATCCCAAGACTAAGTCTTTGAGTGTCAGTATTATATTTAATAAGCTTTACAGTTATCTTTTGACCTACTTTTAAAATCTCTGAAGGATGGCTTATTCTTTTCCAAGAAATATCTGTTACATGTAGCAACCCGTCTATGTCACCTAAATCTACAAATGCACCATAATCTGTTATATTCTTAACAGTACCTTCCATTACCTGACCTTCTGTAATATTAGACACTAGCTCTTTTTTTGCTTCAGCTCTACCTTCCTCTAAAACTGATCTTCTAGATACAACTATATTCCCTCTTTTTCTGTCCATTTTAAGGATGTGGAAAATTTGATTAGTTCCTAATAAATATGAATTATCTTTAACTACCTTTACATCTACTTGACTACCTGGCAAAAACGCTATTACGTCACTAAGGTCTACAGAAAAACCTCCTTTAACTCTTGAAATTATATGTCCTTTTACCCTTTCTTTTTTATTGAGTGCCTCTTCCATTAAACTCCATGCTGCCTCTCTTTTTGCTCTCTCTCTAGATAATACTGCGTCTCCAAATTTATTTTCAGCTTGTTCAAAAAAAACTTCTACTGTATCACCAACGATAGGCTTTTTGTCGGGGTGTGTAAACTCTTTTAAAGATACTCTACCTTCAGATTTAAAACCAATATCTACGACAGCTGCTTCTTTTTCAATGGCAACTACTCTTCCTTTAACCAGACTACCCACTTTTTTTATTTCCTTACTAAAAGATTCTTCTAATAATTCAGCAAAGTTTTCTGTATTACTTTTTTTCTTATCTTTATCAGAAGCAGATAAATTATTTTCCATTAATTGTTCCTTCTTTCTATTTAAAAATAGGTAGTTTACTTAAAATAATTTTTTTTACAATATTTATCGTTTCTTCTACAGTATGAAATGAACAATCTACATCATTAGCATCTCTAGCTTTTACTAATGGAGACACATTCCTGCTTATATCGCTCATATCTCTGGCGGTTAGTTCTTTTAAAATTTTTTCATACGTTTGTTTAGCTTTTTTTCTTAATAATTGATCATATCTTCTTTTTGCTCTTACTTTTACATTGGCATGTAGGAAAATTTTAACATCAGCTTGAGGAGCTATCACAGTTCCACAATCTCTTCCTTCTAATATTATTCCTTTAAATATTTTAGAATAGTTTTTTAAAACTTGGATCTGCTGAGATAATACATAAGCCCTTACTGTACTTAAAGTAGCTAACTTTGATGCTTGAAAAGCTACTTTTTCAGTATAGAGAGATTTTCTATATCTAGTATTTACTTTGAAAATATTTTTTTTTAAACCTAGTATAAATTTTTTAATATCTTTCTTATCTGAGGCTTCAATAAATTCCTTACCAATAATTCTATAAAAAATTCCAGTCTCTAAATAAAAAAGATTTAATTCTTTTGCAATTTTTTTTGAAATTGTTCCTTTTCCTGAAGCTGCAGGACCGTCTATGGTTATTATTGGTCTAATTTTTTTTTTTTTTATCATATTTAAGAAGGTTTACACCTACAGATTTAAAGCTATCAAAAAAATTGGGAAAGCTAGTCAAAATACTTTTATTATCGTTGATGGTAATAGGACGTTTTGTTACCAGGTTAAGAATATTAAATGACATGGCTATTCTGTGATCATTTTCCGGGTCAATAGAACATCCTCCATTAATTTCACTCATTCCCTTAATAACAATATTATCGTTATGAGATTTGACTAATATTCCACATTTTTTTAGATTTACTACAATTGCATTTAATCTATCACTTTCCTTAAACCTTAATTCTGTAAGACCTTTCATTATGGTTTCACCTTCGGCACAAGCGGCAGCGATTGATAATATCGGATACTCATCTATTAGAGCTGCAGACAAATTACTTTTAATTGTAATTCCTTTTAATTTTGAAGATTTTACTAATATTTTACAAACATCATTTGTAACTTTTTTAATTTTAATTTTTGCTCCCATTTTCTCTAAAACCTTAAAAACGCTTAATCTAAAGTTATCACTTAAGACATTTTCTATATAAATTTTGCTATTTTTTGTAATTAATGCCGCCACTGCCAAAAAAACTGCGGATGAAGGATCACCAGGTATTTTTATATTCTTTGCTTTTATAAATGAAGTTCCATTTAAAGAAATAATTGTTTTATTTTTATTAATTTTTTTTTGTTTCAAAAAAACACCTCTTTTTTTCAACATAGTTTCTGTATAGTTTCTAGTTTTTTTGAATTCTGTTATGAAAGAAGTGCCTCTTGCAGATAATCCAGCTAATAGTATTGCTGATTTTATTTGTGCTGAAGGTATTACAAGCTTATAGTTAATAGGTAATACAAAACCTTTTTCTCTAGCTCCAATAACAGTGATAGGAAGCTTTTTATCTTTAGAGCATATAATTTCTGCTCCCATTTCCTCCAACGGCTTTATTACCCTATCCATTGGTCGATTTGTTAAAGATTCATCTCCAAAAAAAGTTACCAATGCGTTGGAACCAGCTATTAATCCTAACAGTAATCTAGTTCCCGTCCCACTATTGCCCATATATATAGGTTTTTTTGGAGAAATAAAATTTCCTAACCCCACTCCAACAACCTTTAAGGAATTATTACATATTTTTATTCGGGCTCCCAAAAGTTCAATAGCCTTTAAAGTGTGATATACATCTTCACTATCTAATATATCTTCAATTAACGTAGTTCCTACGCATATAAGTGAAATAATTAGAGCTCTTTGAGAAATTGATTTGTCTCCTGGCACAACTACAGTTCCAGTAAGACTGCTATTATTTGCAAAGTAGTGATTATTTATTTTTTTAATATTACTTTTTGAGGTGGATTTGAAAATGTACATTTAGCAAGAATCTAAATTAATATTGAAATAAAAGTATTTTTAAAATATTTTATAAGTATAGAATACCATTGAAGGTTTGGAGAAACAATATGAATAATTATCTTAAGGGAGAAAAAAGGACATGCCCTTGTGGTGAATTAAAATTTTTTGACTTTAATAGATTAAAACTAGAATGTCCAAGGTGCAAAAAAGATATAATTATAGAAGCTTTAGATAGAAAACCCTATGTTTCAAAAAATGCTGCTTTGCAAATAAATAACGAAGAAAAAGAATTTCTTGAGACTCCAGATAAAGAAGATGCTCTAGAAAATATTGAGAATAACGAAGAGAATATTGAAGATCTTGATATTAGCGATGACGACGATAATAGCACAATAGTTAATATTGAGGAATAATTTTAATATTAATAAATTACCTAAGGGGCCGTAGCTCAGTTGGGAGAGCGCGTGGATGGCATTCACGAGGTCAGGGGTTCGAACCCCCTCGGCTCCACCAACAGATAAATATTTAAAATAGCTTTGATTTATGCTTAACTTGTAGAGTCTATGAAAAAATATTTTTTTATAATATTTGTAAGTTCAATTTTAATTTTTTTGTTAATTACTTTTTGGCAAAAAAATTTTGGTAAGTTTATTACTACTGATAATGCCTACATAAGGGGGTCTATTACTAATATATCTTCAAGGATTGAGGGATATGTAAATAAAGTTCCTGGAATATTAAATACAAAAGTTAAAAAAGGGGATATTTTGGTACAATTTGAAGAGGAACCTTTTTTATCTAAATATGAAATTGCGTTAGCAGAGTATGAAGCTGCTATCGCAAAGATAAAAGAAATTGAGGCACTAATAGATGCACAAAAAGTAAAAATTGATGAAAAAAAGCTTATCAAAAATTTATCAGAAACTAAAATTAGAGGAGCTGAAGCTAAAAAGGAGTCAGAGCTATCATCATTAAAATATTTTAAATCAGAAAAAGATAGATTTAAAAAACTTTTTCAAAATAAAACTGTGACTAAATCAAGATTAGAGAAGGCTGAGTCTGAGTATAAAAAATCTTTTTATAAAGTTGAAGAATATAAAACAGAAATAAAAGCATCGAAAATAAATGTTAGCGTGATCAATAATGAAATACTAAAACTTGAAATTGATTTTGAAAAGCTCCAAACAGAAAAATTAAGATTTATTGCAAAAAAAAAATCATTAAATGCTAAAGTTAAAGAAGCTTTAATAGATTTGCAATCTACTATAGTTAAATCACCTATTGACGGAGTAATAGCTAATAGAGTGGTTGAACCAGGCGTATATATGAAAAATGGGCGGCCAATGATGTCAGTAGTTCCGATAGAAGATGTTTGGGTAATTGCAAACTTTAAGGAAACCCAAGTTAATAATATTAAAATTGGACAAGATGTAATAATTATAGTAGATGCATATCCTGATTTTGAAATAAAAGGTAAAGTACTATCTATGTCTCCAGCATCCGCGTCTTCGTTTAGCTTAATTCCTCCTCAGAATGCCTCAGGAAATTTCATCAAAGTAGTGCAAAGAATACCAATTAAAATTACAATAGATTTGCCTGCATCCTTAATTGGGAAAATAGTTCCTGGCCTTTCAACTTATGTTAAGATAATAAAATAAATTAATTATTTTTCTTTTTAAGAGTTTGTATTTCTTGATCACATTGCGACAATCTATAGGCTAATTGTTTTACCAGAGAAGCTACAACTGGAGGACATCCGCTCAACAAATCGCTAAGAATTTTTTGATTGATAGGTAACACAATACTAGGTTTTAAAGCTTTTATACTCGCTGTTCTTGGCTTATTTAATATTAGAGACATTTCACCAAAAATTTCCATCTCAGATATCTCTGCAACTTTTTTTCCATTAACTTCAATAGCTACTCTTCCATCTAGAAGCAAATATGCTTTATCGCCTTTTTCACCTTGCTTAAAAATATAATCGTCTGGCAGAAATCTTTGTTTTTGATCTTTATTCATTTTTATATTTTCACACACATTCCTTCTTTTGCAACAATTATATTATTGCCCATTTTTTTACTTTGCTTATCTATTTTTTTCATGTCTTTATCCTTATTATCAGGGTTATGATGATAAATAAAAAACTTTTTTGCATTAGAATATTTACTTATTCTTACTCCCTCCTGCCAAGTAGAATGACCCCACCCAACATAACGATTAAAATCTTCATCTGAATAAGTACAATCATAAATTAAAAGATCACAATTTTTTATAAAATTAACTAAAGCTTGGTCTCTACTATTTACTTTGTGCTCATGATCTGTAATGTAACAGAAAATTTTTCCATTATTTTCAACTCTATAGCCTACTGCTCCATCTGGATGATTTAAGGAAAAAGTTTTAATTTCTATATTTTCTTTTAAAAAAAAACTTTCTCCGACATTAAAGTTTTCATACTTAATATTTGCGTTAAATTCATTTATTGTTATTGGGAATGAAGGGCTACTAATTTGTGAGCTCAAAATATTTACAATATCCTTTTTTCCTGATCTAAGTGTAAAATTATAGTCTTTTAAAAAAGCAGGTTTAAAAAAAGGTAGTCCACAAGTATGGTCATAGTGAAAATGAGATATTAAAATATCAAAATTTTTAATATCTCTTTTTATGAGACTATCTCCAAGGTTTTTCAACCCTGAGCCCATGTCAAAAATTAAAATATGATTATTAAGCCTAACTTCAACACAAGAAGTGTTTCCTCCATAAACTGCATAATCCTTGCCTGGTGTTGGAATACTACCCCTAACTCCCCAAAAGAAAACTTCCATTTATCAATCCTTTTATTACTTATATATTAAAAAGTTGTTAATTACCATCTTTAGAATTTTTTAAAAATGGAGGTATCTTATTTATATCAGGCAATACTAGTTTCTTTCCAGCTTCAGATAAACTATGAATAAATGTTTTAGTTGGCTCAACATTTGCAAACTGATTAGGCGTTAGTGAAACCAACCTTCTTTGCATAATCCTCGTCTCATAAAGATTAACGTCATAAACTCTGCCTGCACCAACTACTGCAGTTAAAGCAGGTAATATTACTACACCTAATCCTGCCTCGACCATAGATAGTGCTACTTCATAAGATCTTGTATTAGCAAGTACTTTCACTTCTCCTATATTTTTTTCAAACCAGTCTTGAATTCTTTTTTTATGCTGAGTACCAAATTCAAAAAGAATTGTTGACTTTAATATATTTTCTTTATTTTTTAATTCACTAGTATTTTTAATAGTATCTAAATTTAAACTTTTTGGAGTGGCTAGCACATAGGGATCAGATAAAACCTCAGTTGTAAAAAATGATAAGTTTGATGCAGCTATTGAGTCTGCAGCAACCACTGCTAGGTTAAGTTGCCTAGCATATAATAAATCTATAGCCTCAGCTGGAGCTACCTCTAAAACATTAATTTCTATATTAGGAAATATTTTTGAAAATATCTTTACGCTAGGTGGTAAGATATTTCTTGCCACAGACGATAACATGCCAATTTTAATAACACCTCTAGTATTTTTTGAAAATTCCTTTAATCCTTCTTCCGTTTCTTCTATATTCGCTAATATAGTTTCTGTCTTCGAATATAAAAATTGACCAGCATCTGTAAGCTTTATTTTGCCTGCATTTCTTTCAAACAACTTAGATCCTAATTCATCTTCTAGTTTAGAAATTTGCTGAGATAAAGAAGGCTGTGCCAAACCTAGCATTTTTGAAGCTTTAGTGTAAGATTGAGCTTGAGAAACTGCCCAAAAAATTTTCATTTGATGTATAGTCATTGCCATATGAAATTTCCTATTTAACTATAATACTTTTAACATTATTTACCGTTAAAAATAAATAAATAATAAAATTTAATTCTTAATAAAAATAATTCTTATTTTTTGCATAAAATAAAATATAATATTTTTTTAACTGCCCTTATAGTTAAACTGGATATAACACAGTCCTCCTAAGACCGAGTTCGGGGTTCGAGTCCCTGTAAGGGCGCCAATATTAATTGTTTATAGAATAATTTTAGTTAAAATAAGAATATGAGTAATTATTACAAAATTTTTTTTACAATTTATTTTGATTATGCTGAAAGTAAAAATAAAACCATAACTAGATTTTTTAAAAGTGATGTAGATTTAGGCCCTACTGACTTTGATGAAAATGTTAATGATGATAATATTTTCAAGCTCTGGAAGAAACATGCTACTCAAAAACCGCTAAATGATCTTAATCCAGATAAAGATTTTAATGATAAAAAAGCAAATAATAAAAAAGTTATTACTCATAGAATAGTTAACCTAAAAACTTTATCAGAGGTTTTTTTAAAATAATAATTTTTATATTAACTTAAGTAGGAAGTATTTTTTAATGAAAAAAAACCTGGGTATATTTATTTTTGATGATGTAGAAATTTTAGATTTTACTGGACCATATGAAGTATTTTCGGCGACTAGACTTAGCAAAAAAGTTTTGAACAAAAAAAATATTAAAGAAATTTATAAAACAGAATCTCCTTTCAATATTTTTACAATCTCAGAGAGTAAAAAAAATGTAACCACTAAAGGTGGGTTAAAGGTATCTTGTGATTATATTTTTTTTGATGCTCCCACATTTGATATATTACTAATTCCTGGAGGCATAGGAACTAGAAAGCTTATAAATAATAAAAATGTAATATCATGGATAAAAAAAAAAAAAGATATAGAACTTATATTTTCTGTTTGTACAGGATCACTTTTGCTAGCTGCCGCAGGACTTTTAAGAAATCAAAAAGCAGCTACCCATTGGAGTGCAGAAAGTCTGCTTAAAAGAATCAGTCCTTCTACAAGAATTACCAGAAAAAGGTATATAATGGACAATATTTATTCTTCTGCTGGTGTCTCATCTGGTATAGATTTATCTCTGAAAATAGTAGAGAAGTATTTTGGAAAAAGAGTTGCAGATAATACCTCAAAATATATCGAGTATAAAATTACTAAAGAGTAAATACTAAATATCTTCTAAAACTAAACCCTCATTCTGGCCTTGCTTTAATGACTCTTTTTTAAACCATTTAGAGCAGCTTAATATTGTACCATTTGTTGAAAACTCACATGCCCTTATCAACCCATTTTCTGTTTGTATAAAACCTGCAAAAGATCCAGAAGAATTATAGTAAGCACTAATTAAACTCTCATTTTTAAGACTTTCTTGATAAAATCGAAAAAATGAAATTGTTAAAGTTAAAAAAGCAAGCACTAGTAATGTAAATATAAAATACTTCATCCTTTCGAAACTATAATAAAAATGCTAGAATTTAAAGTAAAATGAAATACTTAATAAATTTTCAAGTAGAAGTAACACTTAAAAGTGGTAAAATGAATAAGATAAGATCTACTTTTACTTTAGTGGAAAAAGAAATACAAGGTATTTTAGAAAATGACTTTGCGTCAATAAAAAATTGGTTTATTGAATATTTTTATAAAAATGATCTGGATATATTTATTAATACTGCTGAAATTAATGAAGAAGATACTGTTAAACTTAAGGTAGGCAGAATAACAAATTCTATTTCTGGACAATATAAAACTTTTTAGGAGTAAAAATGAATAAACAAGCTGTAACCTTTGAAATTCAAGACAACGTTGGGATAATAAAAGGAAACAATCAACCAGTAAATGCCTTATCTTTTGAAGTAAGGAAAGGTCTGATTGATACATTAAGAACTTTATTAGATAATAAATTTATAGAAGGAATAATATTATGCGGAGAAGGTAAAACATTTTTTGCGGGAGCCGACATTAGCGAATTTGGTAAACCTATGCAATCACCTAATCTAAATGATGTAGTTTTTGAATTTGAAAATTCTAAAAAGCCTATTGTAGCTGCCTTACATGGTACACCTCTAGGAGGAGGGCTTGAGTTAGCAATGGGATGCAACTATAGAGTAGCATTAGCAAATACTAAGTTGGGACTTCCAGAAGTAAAGCTAGGTATTATACCAGGAGCTGGAGGCACCCAGAGACTACCAAGGCTGGCAGGTATAGAAAAAGCTTTGGCTATGATAACTTCTGGAACGCCGGTTAGTGCAAAAGATGCATTTGATTATGGGATATTAGAGAAAGTTTTTGAAGATTCCTTAATAGAAAATTCAATTAGTTTTATAAAGAATAAACTGAGTCAAGACAATCATCCGATTACTAGTAAGCTTACTGAAAAGATAAGTGGTATAAAAGATGAAGTATTTGATACCTTCTCTAATGCAATTAAAAAAAAATATAGGGGAAGAAAATCTCCTTTTTGTGCAGTAGAGGCAATTAAGGCATCTACTAGTCTGAGCTTTAGTGAAGGGCTTGAAAAAGAAAGAGAATTATTTAAATTGTGTCATGACTCTAATGAGAGTTCTTCCTTAATTCATATGTTTTTTTCTGAAAGGAAAGCCTTAAAAATTCCTGATATATCAAAAGACACTAAAATATTACCTATCACTTCAGCTGCTGTAATAGGATGTGGAACAATGGGTGGAGGAATAGCGATGAGTTTTACCAATGTAGGTATTCCTGTTACTGTAATCGAAAGCAGTCAAGAAGCTCTTGATAAAGGTATTAAAATAATAGAAAAAAATTATGCTAATACTGTTTCGAAAGGAAAAATGAGTTCAAATGAATTAAAAAAAAGAATGTCTTTAATAAAAGGTTCTACTGATCTTGAGAGCATTTCAGAGGCTGATATTGTAATAGAGGCCGTATTTGAAGAAATGAATCTTAAACGAGAAATGTTTGCAAAAATTGATGAGGTAGCAAAGGAAACCTGTATTTTAGCTACTAATACTTCAACACTAGATATTGATAAAATAGCAGAGTCGACCAAACGGCCTCAATTCGTAATAGGTACTCATTTCTTCAGTCCAGCTAACGTTATGAAGCTTTTAGAAATAGTAAGAGGAAAATATACCAGTAAAGAAGTCATAGCCAGTACTATGAAACTTGCAAAAATTATTAAAAAAGTTCCTGTTTTGGCGGGTAATTGTGACGGATTTATAGGAAACAGGATGTTTCATGAATATGTAAGACAAGCCCATGCATTAGCTGAGGAGGGTGCTAAAGTTGCTGATATAGATAGAGTAATTTTTGACTTTGGTTGGGCCATGGGACCATTTGCTGTTAATGACTTAGCTGGTAATGATGTGGGATGGAGAATAAGAAAAAGACATAAACAAGAGGGAAAGTATGATAATCTAAGATATACCTCTACAGTTGCTGATAGACTTTGTGAATTAGGAAGATATGGACAAAAAACCCTGAGAGGATTTTATATTTATGATAAGGAAACAAGAAAAAAACAAATAGATCCTGAGGTCGATAAAATGTTTGAAAAAGTTGCAGAGGAAAAAGGGATTATAAGAAGAAAAATAGATGACAATGAAATTTTACATAGGTTGAGTTGGGCACTTTTAAATACAGGTTGTATGATTTTAGAAGAAGGTTACGCTTTAAGAGCCTCTGACATTGACGTTACATATGCCTATGGTTATGGTTATCCTCTTTGGAGAGGCGGTCCTATGAAGTACGCAGAAGACTATGGTCTGGAAAAAGTTTTAGAAGAAATCGAAACTTTTAGAGCAAAAAATCCCGATATGTGGCCCAAATGTAATTATCTTGAAGAATTAGTTAAAAAAAACAAAAAACTTAATTAGGAGTAAAAAATGAATGAAGCAGTAATTGTATCAACAGCTAGAACACCAATAGGTAAGGCTTATAAAGGAGCTTTTAATAATACTCATGGTGCAACTTTAGCGGGCCATGCAGTAAAAAAGGCAGTAGAGGTTGCCGGTATAGATCCTTTATTAGTGGAAGACTGTTTAATAGGTTGCGCCATGCCTGAAGGAGCAACTGGTGGTAATATTGCCAGACAAATAGCAATAAGAGGAGGGTTACCCGTTACTACTGCAGGAGCTACTATTAATAGGTTTTGTTCTTCAGGCATGCAGGCAATTACTATGGCAGCTCAAAGAGTAATGTCAAATGAGTTGGATACATGTGTAGCAGGAGGGTTAGAGTCAATTAGCCTAGTTCAGAATGAGCATCAAAATAATTTTAAAGCACAAGAAGATTGGATTAACGAAAATAAGCCTGAATTATATTACACCATGATACAAACAGCTGAAGTAGTAGCTCAACGTTATAAAATATCTAGAGAAGAACAAGATATATATGGACTACAGAGTCAGCAAAGAATGGCCAATGCCCAAGAATCTGGTTTTTTAGATAAAGAAATATTTCCTTTAGAAACTATTAAGTTAGTAAAAAACAAGAATACTGGCGAAATCAGTAAAGAAACAGTTTGTCTTGAAAAAGACGAGGGAAATAGACCAGATACTAATCTTGAAGCATTAACTGCATTAAATCCGGTGATGGGAGAAGAAGCTTTTATTACTGCAGGGAACGCGAGCCAACTGTCTGATGGAGCGTCAGCGTGTGTAGTTATGAATTCTAAAAAAGCAGAAAGGTTAGGAATAGAACCTTTAGGGATTTTTAAAGGAATGGCTGTTTCAGGTTTGGAGCCTGATGAGATGGGTATAGGTCCTATATATGCAGTTCCTAAACTGCTCAAAAAAGCTGGATTAAAAATGGATGATATTGATCTATGGGAACTAAACGAGGCATTTGCCGTGCAAGTTATTTATTGCAGAGATAAACTTGGAATACCTAATGATATTTTAAATGTTAACGGAGGATCTATTGCCATTGGTCATCCTTATGGCATGACAGGATCTCGTTTGGTCGGACACGCTCTTATTGAAGGAAAACGCAGAAAAGCAAAAAATGTAGTTGTTACCATGTGTATAGGAGGTGGACAAGGAGCTGCAGGACTTTTTGAAGTTAGCTAAATAGATAGGAACTTTACCATATTTAAAATAGAAAAAATTTTTAAAACTCTTGTTTTTGCTAATTTATTAATATCAATTGCTATTACAGCAAGTATTTTTGATACAAATAACTACACTTTTAGTGATATTACAATGGGTCTAGTAATAACGACCTGTTACGCTGCAATTTGGTTCTTTTCACTCTATAAAATATATAATTTTTCTAAGTTTGGGTTATATCTTTATATTTCTTTAATTTTTTTAGGATTTATTTTCAATATTTTATCGAATTTATCATACTTAGACAAAATTTTATATATTATGACTATATCTGAACATATGATAATAGGTTCAATTTTAACTTTTTCTTATTTTTCTAAATTAAAATCTAAATTTAAATAATTTAGGCATGAAAAGTGTATACATTTTATTGTAGTCCTCCTTTAAGAGAGGCTACTTTATATAAGCCTCTCTTAATTAACTATTTTTATTAAATTTTTACTGGTATAACTACTTATGTTGCCTGAAATATTTGAAATGTTTTCTAGATCATTTATTTTCTACTTCGTAGTAATTGATCCTCTTGGAACAGTAGCTATATTTCTTTCTTTATTACAAAGTTTAAAAGGAAATAAATATAAAACAGCAATTGAAGCAGCTTTTTTTGCATTTTTAATTTTGGTCTTTTTTCTCTTATTTGGACATGCACTTTTAGTTTATTTAAATATAGCTATTTATTCGTTCAAGATAGCTGGTGGTGTTATTTTATTAATTATTTCTTTAGAAATGCTTCTGGATAAAAGATCTTTAAGAAAAGAAAAATCTTTTCAGAAGAATGCAATAAGTACCTCATTATTTCCATTGGCTATTCCATTATTAGCTGGACCAGCGGCCATAACATCAGTAATGGTTTCATCAAGCAATAATGCAGGAAATTTCTTATATTCAGTTACTCATATAGCTTCTTTATTTTCTGTTTTATTAATTACTAGCTTATTATTCATGTTATTTTTAAAGTCTGAAAAGTATATTTCTAAGAAATTATTACAAGTCTTTTCAAGAATTATTGCTATTGTTTTGGCTGCTCTTTCAATTCAGTTCATTTTAGATGGATTAAATGAAGCCGTAAATTTTCTTTAAGCTTTCCTCCTCTAATATGATAGACATTTTAGAAAGTTTCATTATATTAATTATTTTAAAGAAAGGAGGTGGTCTATGTCTATAATTTTAGATCTGGTCACTTTCTATTTTCGTATAGAAAGTAATTAGTGTAAAATAACGTGAGGAGACAAAAATATCTCCTCACATTTTAGGAGAATAAAATGAAAAAATTAATGTTTTTAAGTATATTTTTAGCTTTTTTAAGCAGTAATAGTTTTGCTGGCTGTATGAAAAGTGAAATCAAGGAAATAGACGCTAAACTTAACAGTGCTTCATTAAGCAGCGATCAAAAAGATGAAGTCATTGCATTAAGGAAGATAGTGGTTGCAAATGAACATAAAAACTCAGAGTTAGCTTTTGAAAGTTATGAAAAAGCTATGAGCATTTTAAATTAAACCAATTAATAGAGTTTACTTCTTACAAAGAAGTAAACTCTCTAGCTTTATTGCTTTCCAATTTGCTTTGACTCAAAAATATACTACCCATAAACACTAAAGCGATATTAACTACTATGCCTATAAGTCCTGGATGCAAATCATAAATGCTAGAGTTACTAAAATACTGATAATATAGAGTTACAGACACCCCTCCAATAAGACCTAGTATAATTGATTTAGCATTCGCCTTTTTGTAAAATAAGGCACTATAAACTCCTGGAGCTAACTGAGCGATAGGACCATATGCTCCCAAGAGGAGTTGAATAAGCCCATCGCTCCCAAAAATAGCTATGAAATATGCAATAAATCCTATAAGAAATACTGCAATCCTCATAATCCATAACTCTAAATTTTCATTAATTTTTGGAAATATAGCTTTGCAAATATCTCTTCCAAATGATACAGATGCTCCATGCGTTATAGCATCTGATGAAGACATAGCAGCAGCTAATGCTCCTGCTCCCACAATGCCATAAAGTATACCTGAATTTGTTAAATGATTAGTAATCAAATAAGGTAAAATTTGTCCTGGTCTATCTAATTCTGTTTCTGGTACAACTCCTATCCCAGAAAATCCTATCAATAAAACAGGTATTAAAAATAATGCAAAAATTGGATAAACTGCAACAGTAGCCTTTATCCTTTTTTCAGTTGTAGTAAAAGATTTTGTAAATAAATGCGGCCACATTACGAAACCAATCATTGAAATTATTATATTACTACTATATCTAGCTTCAGACATAAGAGAATATTCTTTACCTATTACCAAAAAGTCTTTATTTCCTTGAGAAATTTTTGTGAACATTTCACCTATACCATTATGTAGAGTATTTACAAAATACATACCTAGTATCCACGCTATAGTTAGCATTAATATAGCTTGGAATACATCACTCCAAGCCGCACCTCTTACTCCACTTGTTGCAACATAAAGCACAACTATTCCAAAAGAAAATAAGGCTCCCAACCAATAAGGAATATTTCCATAGGTTAAAACATTAAAAATGTAAGCCATCCCTTTAATTTGTAATGTAAGATAAGGAATAAAGGCAAGGATGGCAACAAACCCTACTAGAATAGTTAGTATTTTTGACTGAAATCTATCGCCTAAGAAATCCCCCATAGTGATATAATTATTTTTTTTTCCTATTTTAGAAACTTTAGGACCTATAACATACCATGGCATTAAACCTAACGTGCAATAAACTAAAATATAAAAAGAGGCAGCACCTTTTGAAAAAGCCCAACCTGGACCTCCTAAAAAAGCAAATGCAGAGAATATTGTACCTCCCATTAGAAACCACATTATAAAAAAATTAAAGGATCTATCTCCTACGGCATACTCTGACAAGGAAAAAAATGACCTTCCTCTACCGGCCAGTACGCCAATAATAAATGCTAAAACAAGGTAAATTGATATGGATATCAAAGCTATATGCCATTTTTCCATTATTTTTTATTCCTGTCATAATATAAAAAAAGCAATATTCCTAAGAACTGTACGATAATACAAGATATAATCCAAAATAAAGAAAATGGAACTCCAAAAACAAATGGATACACTCTATTTCCTACTCCAAATACTGGAAATACCAATAAAGTTAAGATAGAAAGACTAAACAGTATAAAATATAAATCTTTTTTATTCACTTTTAAGTAGAACTTTTTTCTATCATATTAGCTTGTAAAATTTCAATCCAATAACCATCTGGATCAGTTATAAAGGCAAGCCCTTTCATTTTACCGTCATCAGGTTTTTTTATAAAGTTGACTCCTAATTTCTCAAATCTTTCTGAAGCTTTATAAACATCAGGAACAGAAAAACCAATATGTCCAAATCCTTGAGGATCTTGATTTCCATTGTGATAGCTAAAATCTTTATCACTTTCTGTTCCCCAATTATGAGTTAATTCTAGCATTGCTCTTTGATTAAAGGTCCAAGTGGTTCTAGCGTTATCATTGTTTGGAACATTTTTATCATCAACATCACTAGGCATTGCTAAAAAGTATAGTGTAAATTTCATTTCTGGAAAATCAAGTTTTCTATACAACTTCATGCCAATGATTCTTGTGTAAAAGTCTAAAGAAACCTTTGGGTCTTTAATCCTTAGCATAGTTTGGTTAAAAACATATGATTGTGTTTCTGTATCAGGCGTTTCGCATAGGCCTTCACTTATTTCATAATGTCTACTCATAATTGATCCTTTTTATATAATACTACATAAATAAATAAAATTTTGAAGTTAAATTAGAAATATGTAGATAAAGAAAAAAAAGACTCTTCTACATATTTATAGAAGAGTCTTTAAATATTTAATAAATTAAATTAAATAGTTCCTTTGGACATTTCTTTAGCTATATGCTCAGCTTGTCTTATAGCTAGAGATACAATCGTCAGGGTAGGATTCTCTGCAGCTCCTGTAGTGAACTGGCTACCATCTGAGATGAATAAGTTAGCGATATCATGAGACTTTCCATTTTTATCACAAACTCCGTCTTTAGCCTTTTCACTCATTCTACATGTACCTAAGTTATGAGTTGATGGATATGGAGGTGTTTCGAAAACATCTACCGCTCCAGCTGCATTATAAACATCGGCACCTTTACCAAAGGCATGCTTTCTCATTTTAATATCATTGTCATGATCATCAAAATGTACATTAGGAACTGGCATACCGTTTTGATCTTTTACATCAGTATTTAAAGTTACTGCATTTTTTTCTTGTGGCATATCTTCTCCCACGATCCACATTCCTGCTAAGTGATCATAATTTTCTAAAGCATTAGAAACTTTTTCTCCCCAACCTGAAACACCAGGAATTAAAAAACCTGCCATAAAAGGTAGTCCTAAAGCCAATGTCTCTAATTCATAACCTCCAACAAAGCCCCTTCTTGGATCATTTATTGACTCATCAGTAATAATTCCTGCCATAGTCGTTCCTCTGTGAAAGTTAACTGGTTTGTCCATTAATGCGTAAACCGAACCTGTTAAATGTCTCATATAATTTTTTCCGACTTGCCCTGAAGAATTTGATAGACCATCAGGGTACATTGAAGAATTTGACATTAAAAGTAGTCTAGGTGTCTCTATTGAGTTACCAGCAACAGCAACTATTCTTGCTTTTTGCTTTTGTTGATTACCTTCACTATCCACATAAACAACACCATCTATTTTTCCACTCTTGTTATGAGTTATTTGAATGACATGTGCTTCTGTTCTAAGTTCAAAATTTCCAGTCTGTTCTGCTTTAGGAATTTCTGTGTAGCCGGCTGACCATTTAGCACCAGACTTACATCCCTGAAAACAAAAACCTAACTGCAAACAAGCATTTCTACCATCTCTTGGCATACTATTTATACCCATTCTTCCGGTATGTACATCTTTGTAACCTAACTTTTTTGCGCCATCGTAAAACACTTTAAAATTATTGTTTCCAGGTAATCCAGGTATCCCGTGGGTTCTAGTTACACCAATTTTGTATTCTGCTTTATCATAATACGGCTCCATTTCCTTTAAACTTATTGGCCAATCTAAAAGATTAGCTCCAGCAACCTCTCCGTATTCAGTTCTTACTTTGAATTCATGTTCTTGAAATCTTAAAGAAGCACCAGCCCAATGCAATGTAGATCCCCCAACACTCTTTACTATCCAAGAAGGAAGATTTGGCCAGTTAGTTGCTATTGACCAATTTCCAGAAGTTGTTCTATTATCTAACCATGCTGTTTGTAAGAAAGCACTCCACTCGTCATTTATAAAATCATCAGTTGTATATCTTTTTCCAGCCTCCAAACAAACTACATTTATACCTTTTTGCGCTAATTCGTTAGAAAGCGTTCCACCTCCTGCTCCAGAGCCAATTACTACTGCAACAGAATCGTCGTTTAAATCAAATTTTTTTGCCATGATATTTTATCTCCCTTTATTATTCCCACCAGCCTTTTGGGCTAGCATCCTTTGGTGGTTGAGGCCAGTCAGCATCTTGAAATCCTCTCAAGTAATAACCTCCTTGATCGTAGGCAGCTCCTTGGTATCCTGCCACATCCCAAACTCTTTTGTTATTGTAAAAAACACTAACCATTTCCCATCTTAAAGTTCCAAAAAATGGTTTATCTTGTATTTTCTTAAGAATTGAAACCCTTTTTTTATATGAAGCTTCCATATATTTTCCGCCAGCAGCATTATCAATATCTGCTACTCCATCAGAAAAAGACTTTTTAAGAGCCTCGTCTGTTGCAGCTTTTCCATCAAGAGAGTCAACTGCTATCATGTACAAGTCATCCGAAAACTTTTTCCCCGGAAATAAATCTTTAGTTACCAAGAGCATAGTTTTGGCTACATGACTATCTAAAGTACTTTTCTTAGCTGCCCAAGCGTTAAAAGCATTAAGCTGAACAAGGCCTCCTGACAAGGCAACAAATCCTGAAGCTTTTCCTGAGTTTTTAAGAAAAGAACGTCTATTCAAATTTATCTTTTTCATATCTCCCCCCATTAATTGTAAATAATAATTATAAATATAGCACTTTTTTAAAAAAAATAACAAAAAAAATTTATTTAGTTGTTGATCCTATAACAATAGCCTAGTGACAAATTTATATAGTCAACCTCATTTCCTTTTCCTTCTATCCAAAAATTTGTAAGTAAACTTTTTCTATACCTAAGAGTTTCTAAAGAAAACTTTATTTCATATGCTTTAACAGCTCCTAGAGGAGAACATGAAATTAAAGCATTACTTTTATTTTTTTTACATTCGTAATTATATTTAGCCTCAGTAATATTTTTTGCGCTGTTGTCCTTCTCTTTTAAATTTTTATAATCATTGGTAAAACTCATTATAGTTTTATATGGAAAGAATTCACTGTTCTTAAGAAACTTTCTTTGATTTTGAAATAGTCCACTTACCCTTGTTTCCGATAGGCACTCAAATTCTAAGGCGTCAGTATTTTCTGAAAATAGATATGATTCTGCTGAAAAGAAAATACAAAAAATAAATAAAAATAATTTTTTTTTTCTAACCTCGTCCAGCAATTGTGACTCCACCATCCATAGTAATTACTTGCCCTGTTATAAAACTGCCCGCTTTAGAAGCTAATAATATTGCAGCTCCAGCTACCTCGTCTGTCGTTCCTATTCTAGCTAAAGGAGCAAGTTGTTCAACATTTTTTAAAATAGAAGGGTTTTCCCACAATTCTCTGGCAAAATCTGTTTTTATTATTCCGGGACATAAACCATTTACATTTATGTTGAACTTTCCTAATTCAACTGCGAGACTTCTAATCATTCCTATATCAGCTGTTTTAGAAATAGAATAAGCTCCTAGATTTTCTACGCCTTGTAAACCTGCTATTGATGATACTATAATAATAGTGCCTCTTTTATTTTTCTTTAGATACGGAATAGATTTTTTGCAAAGCCACAAATTTGATTTAACGTTATTGTTCATAATTTTATCAAATAGCTCGTCTGGTATTTTTTCTAAATCACCGTAATATGGATTGCTTGCTGCATTGCAAACTAAAACATCTAAACTCCCATATTTTTCGATGCAGTACTCTATTAATTCTTCACAATCATTTTTATTGGAAATATTACATTTCTTGGAAAATGCTATCCCTCCTTCTTCTTTAATCTCCTTTTCAACTTTTAAACAAGCTTCTATTTTTCTTGAAGATATTATTAGTTTAGCACCAAACTCGGCAAACCTTTTTGCCATAGTTTTGCCTATTCCTCTTGAAGATCCTGTAATAATAATAGCTTTATCTTTTAAACTAAATAATTTGTGCACATTTTACTTTCTAAACTAAGCTTTTTTATTTATTATTCTTTTTACAAAATGTTTTTAATATATTAATCTTTATTAATTTAGAAGGTATAAAATGTCAAATCATGAAAAAAAAGTAAAAGCTAATCATCTAGAAATAGAAATGGCTTGTATGAAGGATTACGAGGATCTAACTGAGAAAGATTTAAGAATACAACTTGCAGCATCTTACAGATTGGTTGAGGAACTTGGGTGGTCATTTTTAATATTTGGACATCTTACGGCTAGAGTACCAGGAAGGGAAAAACATTTTTTAATTAATCCTTATGGACTCATGTATGATGAGATAAATGCCTCCAACCTAGTAAAAATAGACCTTGAAGGAAAAAAGGTTGAAGATGCTCAGTGGGATGTAAATCCGGCTGGTTTTATTATTCATTCTGCTGTTCATTCGTCTAAGTCTAATGCTCATTGTGTAATGCACACTCATACTAATGCCGGAATGGCAATGGCGGCTTTAAAAAAAGGGCTTATAAATATAGATTTCAGTGGTTCTGCTTTCCATAAAAAAGTTGCTTATCACGATTTTGAAGGAGTTACGTTAAGAAAAGATGAATGTAAACGTATCGCAGACGATCTCGGGGATAAAAGTATCATGATATTAAAAAACCATGGCCTTCTTACAACTGGATTAACAGTAGCTGAGGCCTTTATGAAACTTTATACTTTGGAAAGCGCCTGTAAAGTACAATTAATGGCAAGAGCATGCGGTGAAGAATATGAATTCGTCCCTGCTGAAATAGCAGAAAGTCATTCTAGAGATCTCAAAGACGCAGCAAGTTACAAGTTAGCTTTTAGAGCTCTGGTGAGGAGAATGTTGCGAAAAGATCCGTCTTTTATTTTATAAAATAAAGTTATTTTTAAAGGAGAATTAAGTGAAAAGAACTTTTCAGCCAAGCAAGTTAGTTAGAAAAAGAAGACATGGATTTAGAAGTAGAATGGCAACTAAGTCTGGTAGAATAATCTTGTCTAATAGAAGAGCTAAAGGAAGACAAAGACTTTCTGCGTGATGAATGCCGAAAAATTAAAAAAAAGCAAAGAATATAAATTGGTATTTACTAATGGAAAAAAGTTCAATGGCAAAAACTTTATTCTTCAGTTTTTAAATACTGACCTCTCTTTCACAAGAATAGGTATTACTGCAAGTAAAAAGTTAGGAAATGCAACTAAAAGAAACTTTGTTAAAAGAAGGATTAGATGTTTATTAAAAATAATTTATTTTAAAAAAGTTGATACTTCTAGTGATTTAGTGATAGTCGCTAAAAAAGGCGCGTTAACCGAAAAGTTTGAAAATTTATCTAATGAGCTAAACCGTTTACTTAAAAAAATAGAAAACTAAAATGAATGATCAAAAAAATTTATTATTAGCAATAGTTGCCTCTCTATTAATTCTCCTTGTATTTCAATATTTTTTTCCAAGTGATAACAAAATAGCAAATATTCAAGACTCGCAAGAAAGTAATTTTTCAGAAGAAACAATAAAAGAAAATTACGTTTTAAAAACAAGAGATGAAATTTTAAAAGAAGAAAATCGTATACTTTTATCTACCTCATCAAGACTGAAAGGTTCTATTTCTCTAAAAGGTTCCAGGATAGATGATGTTATTCTTAGAGACTATAAACAAAATATTCTAACCGACTCTCCTTTGGTCACTTTAATGTCACCTAAGAACACAGCTAAACCATATTTTGCAGAATTTGGCTGGGCTGCACCACAAAGTAACATTGACGTTCCAAGGAATGAAGCAGTTTGGAAGTTAATAGAAGGCAAAGAATTATCTCCCTCAAAACCTATCAAATTACAGTGGATTTCACCTGATAACCTTACATTTACAAGAAAAATTAGTATTGATGAAAATTTCTTATTTACGATAGAGGACGTAGTGACCAATAAAACGACAGAAACACAAACTCTTCAGCAATATGCAAGGATTAGAAGAACCGGAACACCTGAAACATCAGGCTTTTATATTCTTCATGAGGGACCTATTGGCGTACTTAAACAAACACTTTTAGAATTAGATTACGATGACTTGCTAGAAAAAACTGAAACTAAACAGAGTACTGGCGGGTGGATAGGTATCACAGATAAATATTGGTTAGCTGCATTAATTCCCAATCAAAAAAGTGAAATAACTGGAACATTTAAATCTATAATTAAGAATAATAAGAAAATGTATGAGGTAAATTATACTAGTTCATTATTTGAAATTCCTCCTAATGAAGAAATTAAAATTGTATCTAATTTATTTATAGGAGCAAAAGAGGTAAGTCTCTTAGATAGTTACTCTAAGAAACTTTCCATAGAAATGTTTGATAGAGCTGTAGACTTTGGTTGGTTTTATGTAATAACAAAACCATTGTTTCAGCTTCTACACTGGTTCTCAAGTATTTTTGGCAATGTAGGATTGTCAATACTGGCACTTACAATTGTAATAAGAATAATTTTATTTCCGCTTGCGAATAAATCATTTAAGTCTATGAGTAAAATGAAAGTTCTTACTCCTAAAATTCAAGAAATTAGAAATAGATATAAAAATGATAAACTTAAAATGCAGCAGGAAATAATGCAAGTTTATAAGAATGAAAAAGTAAATCCTTTATCTGGTTGTCTTCCTATATTAATTCAAATACCAATATTTTTTGCTTTATATAAAGTTTTATTCGTAACTTTAGAAACAAGGCATGCTCCTTTTTATGGTTGGATAAAAGATTTATCAGCTCCTGACCCTACTACAATTTTTAATCTATTTGGTTTGCTTAACTTCACTCCTCCATCGTTTTTACTAATAGGTATTTGGCCTATTTTAATGGCTGTAACAATGTTCTTACAAACAAAATTAAATCCAGCACCGCCAGACCCATTACAAGCAAAAATAATGACTTATCTACCTGTTGTTTTCCTATTTTTATTTGCCACTTTTCCAGCTGGCTTAGTAATTTATTGGACATGGAATAATGTTTTATCTATAGGTCAGCAATGGATAATAATGAAAAGAACTAGATAAAATCTAAAATGCGCCACATAAATTTTAATTCTGTAGAAAGAGTTTTAAGTTTTAAAAAATTTGAGTTTAATAAAGAATTATTTCTTCCTGAAATATGTTTTGCAGGTAGATCTAATGTTGGAAAATCCTCCTTGGTTAATTCTTTGCTTAATAGAAAGGATTTGGCTAGGGTATCAAAGCAACCTGGACAAACAAAAAAAATATTATTTTATAGAATAGATAATTTTTTTTCCTTAGTTGATGTTCCTGGTTATGGATATGCAGCTCTATCAAAAAAAAAAATCGCTGAAATGTCAATGCTTTTGAACTCGTATTTTTCCAGCACCAAAAATCTTAAAAAAGTATATATTCTGATTGACTCAAGGCAAGGGATTAAAGAAATAGATATCAATTTTTTGGATTTTCTTAATCAAAATAAACTCCAATATAATTACATACTTACTAAGTCAGATAAAATAAGACAAGACGATAAAAAAAAAATAATCTACAAACTTACAAAAGAGAAAAGGATACCTTTATTTGATATAATTTTTACTAGTAGTAAAACAAAAGAGGGTATAAAAGAATTAAAAAGAAATATATTAAATGAATTATTAAAAAATGAAAAATGTACTAAATAAAATCTATAAAATTATTTCTTCCTCCAAAAATGAAATTTTAGAAAATCTTAAAAAATATAAAGGTGAAATTATTGTTATTAAATATGGTGGAAGCGCTATGTTAGACCCTCAACTTTCAGAAAATTTTTATAAAGACGTTAAGCTATTAGTTGAAGCAGGAATAAAACCAATCATTGTGCATGGTGGAGGTCCACAAATAAATGAGAGTCTGAAATCCCTTAAAATTAAGCATGAATTCTATAAGGGCATGAGAAAAACAGATAAAAGAACATTGAAAATAGTTCAAATGGTTTTAACTGGATATGTAAATAAAAATATTACTATTAATTTAATTAAAAAGGAAATTCTCTCAATAGGTATTTCAGGTACTGATGGAAAATTGATAGGAGCAAAGAAGTACGTAGTTTATGATAAAAAAAAAAAAATAGATCTAGGTTACGTAGGCGTTCCAACTTCATGCAACTCAAATCTTTTAAGGCAATTGCTTTCACTTAATATTGTACCTGTAATTGCTCCAATAGGCTCAAATAAGAAAGGAGTAACATATAACATTAATGCTGATATCACTGCGGGATTTATTTCATATAAAATAAATGCAAGAAGACTTCTAATGCTTACTGATGTTAAAGGTGTTGTAGATAAAAATAATGAATTAATTAATGAGATGAAACTTAAAGATATAAAAAAATTAATTTCAAGTAATGTTATTTATGGAGGAATGATACCTAAAGTCAATACTTGTATCGAAGCAGTAAAAAAAGGAGTGAGAGGATCAGTAATCATTGATGGAAAAGTTAAACATGCTTTACTTAAAGAATTATTTAGCAGCAAAGGTGTAGGCACATTATTTAGAAAATAGAAATGATATGAAAGATTTATTAATAGATCTAGACAATACTGTATATAGAGAGAGCTCAAATATTTTTTCTCAAATTGATAAAAAGATGAAAGAATTTATTTCTTACACGCTAAAAATCTCTCAAAAAGAAGCTTATACATTGCAGAAGAAATATTTTTTAGAGAACGGAACCACTCTAAGAGGGTTAATGCTATACCATAATATAGAGCCAGAAAATTTTTTAAGTTATGTACATGATATTAATTTAACTTCAATAAATAAAGATATTGTTTTAAAAAATGAAATAAAAAAATATAAGGGAAGAAAAATAATATTTACAAATGGTACTTTAGAGCATGCTTCTCGAGTTTTGAAAAGAATTGATATCTTCGAAGAAATGGACAATATATTTGATATTAAAGACGCAGAATATATTCCTAAGCCTCAGGTTATTACTTATAAAAAAGTAGTTAACAAATATAAATTAATTCCACATAATACGATAATGATAGATGATATTAAGGCTAATTTAATAACTGCTAAAAAACTTGGAATGAGTACAATTTTAGTTAGTACCAAAAAAGTAGAGAAAGAAGAATATATAGATTTTTGTTATGATAGTTTATCCATCATAATAAAAAAAATTAATAATAAGGATATACTTAATGAAAATTGAAAAATTAAAAAATGACATAGAAAATATATGGAAAAAAAAAGATAAGCTCGGAAAATCAGCTTCTAAAAAAGATTTAAAAGCTATACACGATACAATAAATTTTCTAGATAGTGGTATTTTAAGAGTTGCAGAAAAAGTTAAAAATAAATGGCTTCTCAACCAGTGGATTAAGAAAGCTGTTCTTCTTTCCTTTCAAGTTACTAACCAAAAATTAATAGAAAACGGTCCTGGAAAAGCAAATTGGTGGGATAAAGTACCTTCAAAATTTGATGGTTGGAAGAAAAAGGATTTTACTAAACATGGGTTTAGAGTAGTTCCTAATGCAGTTGTAAGAAAAGGATCTTTTGTAGACAAAGGAGCAGTTCTGATGCCGTCATTCATAAATATTGGAGCATATGTTGGAAGTTCTACTATGATAGATACTTGGGCGACAGTTGGAAGTTGTGCTCAAATTGGTAGCAATTGTCATATTTCAGGAGGTGCTGGAATTGGCGGAGTTTTGGAACCTTTACAAGCAAATCCAGTAATCATAGAAGATAATTGTTTTATCGGAGCAAGATCAGAAGTTGCTGAGGGAGTAATAATAGAAGAAGGAAGCGTTCTTTCAATGGGAGTTTATATTGGAGCGTCTACCAAAATTTTGGATAGAAAGACAGGAAATATTCTTTATGGAAAAGTACCTAGATACTCAGTTGTAGTTCCAGGAAGTTTAAATGATAAAAAGTCTAAAATTAGTTTATATTGTGCTGTCATAGTAAAAACAGTTGATGAAAAAACTAGATCTAAAACTTCTATCAACGAATTATTGAGAAATTAATCAGTCATTGGTTAATGGCCTAGCAAGCAAACTATTTATAACTTTATTAAAATGGTAGCCCTTAACTAAAATTTTATATACAGCTTCGAGAATTGGCATTTGAATGTTATGTTTTTTCTTTAGGAAATAAACAACTTTGATATTTTCTACTCCTTCAGTTGTGTGATTTTCCTTATTAATTATATCTTTGATTTTTTTTCCTTTTCCTAACATTACTCCAAAATTATAGTTTCTTGAAGATTTAGATACACAAGTTAAAATAATATCGCCTACTCCTGACATTCCTAATACTGTATCCTTTTTTCCGCCTACTGCCTGAACTAATCTAGTTATTTCTTTTATTCCTCTAGCTAATATTGCAGCTCTTGCATTTTCTCCTAAATTTAGTCCTTCTGTCATTCCTGCGGCTATGGCCAAAACATTTTTCATTGCACCATTTATCTGAACTCCTATTATATCTTTGCTGACATAAACTCTAAAATAATTGTTACTTAATAAATCAACTAGAATTTTTGCTAGTTTAGATGATTTAGTAGCTAAAGTAACAGCCGTTGGTTTTCTATTTAGTACATCGTTTGCAAAGGATGGACCACTTAAAATAGCGATATTTGATTTTGGAAAAAACTCTTTAACTACCTCGCTTAAAAGTTTTTTTCTCTGTAGATCAATACCTTTTGAACATATTACAAAATTATGCTTATCCTTATTAAATTTTTCAAAGTGATTTTTAAAATCTTTAAAAAAACTAAATATAAACTGTGAAGGAATAACAACAAAAATAATTTTAAAATGTAGATTAGGTAATTTAATATCCGCCAGTATATTTTTATTTAGTTTTTTCCCAGGCATATACTTCTTATTTTGATAGTTGGTACTTATGCTTCGTGCCACCTCTTCCTCATATGCCCATAAGTAGATATTTTTTTTAGTATTATTTGCAATTAAGTCAGCTACGGCAGTGCCCCACGCACCAGAACCAAGAACTAAAATATTATTCATATAATAGCCTTTCTAACGGCCACCTTGGTAAAGCTTTAAAATTTAATGAGTTAGTTAGCCCTAATCTATATTTTTCATAACCTGCCCATGCAATCATAGCTCCATTATCGGTACATAATTTTGCAGGAGGTATTATAGGAATTTTATTTTTGCTAACTACAGTACTTATAAATTTATTTCTAAGGTAGCAGTTTGAAGCTACTCCTCCAGATATAACTACATTTGAAAAACTAGGAAATTTTTTATTACAGAGGTTTATCGCTCTGTCTAATTTGGTAGTTAGAATATCAGATACTGTTTTTTGAAAACTGGCAGCAGTATCAGCAATAAAATTTTTAGAAATTAAATCTCTATCTTTTTCTTTAATAAGATTAATAATGTATGATTTAAGACCTGAAAAAGATAAGTCTAGATTATTTTCATTTTTATTCAATAAAGGCTTAGGAAAAATAAAAAAATTTTCGTCACCGACTAATGCTGCTTTTTCTATCTCAGGTCCACCGGGAAATTTTAAATTTAGGGCTTTAGCAATCTTATCAAAGGCCTCTCCTACAGCATCATCCAGTGTACCTCCTAAGTTAGTACAGCTTTGCAAACCTTCAATGAAGTAAAAGCATGAGTGGCCTCCTGATATTAGTAGAAGTAGGAAAGGAAAATCGATATTTTCTGTTAACCTCGCTGTAAGAGCATGACCGGCTAAGTGGTTAACAGCTATAAAAGGTATACCTTTTACTTGCGCAATAGTTTTAGCAAATGATAAACCAACCAATAGGCCTCCTATTAAACCGGGGCCCGCAGTTGCTGCTACTGCATCAATATCTTTTAAACTTAGATTTGCCTTTTTTAAAGCTTTTTGAGTAATTTTATCTATATGCAAGACATGGTTTCTTGCCGCCAACTCAGGAACAACACCTTTGTATAGCTGATGAATGTTATCTTGAGATACTCTTTCATTAGATAGAACATTTCTTTCACTGTTAACTATTGCCACAGAAGTATCATCGCAACTACTTTCTATTCCTATAATTTTCATATAAATTTATAATATAGTTAAAAAAATTAAATGTATAATAAAAGAAAAATATTTATAGGTAGCAGAAATAGTAACCTTGCTAAGAAACAAGCGTCTTTAGTTTCGAAAAGTTTATCGAATATTGGTATTAAATATTTACATGAAAAGACTGTTGTATCCAAGGGAGATAAAATTAACTTTAAAGAATTTAAAGAAAAAGGAGGGAAAGGTTTATTTACCAAAGAAATTGATAATATGTTATTCAATAAAAGTATAGACTTAGCAGTACATTCAGCTAAAGATATTCCCTCTGATGTAGACAAGAGAATAACTATCGCAGCATTTTTGCCAAGAGAAGATACAAGGGAAGTTCTTCTTACTAAAGATTTTAATATAAAGAATATTTTTGACATTAAACAAAATATTAAGTTTGGTAGTTCTAGTCCAAGGCGTATAAATTATCTTAAAAATATGTTTTCTTATGCAAAATTCGTTAATCTTAGAGGCAATATAGAAAGTAGGATAAAAAAAGTAAAAGAGGGAAAAATTGATGCCACTTTATTAGCCTATGCGGGGCTTAGAAGGCTTAAACCCGAATTAAGTGATATAAATGTTATAAAAATACCCACTCAAATTATTCTTCCTGCTCCTGGACAAGGAGCTATTGCCATAATGTGTAGAAAAGAAGACAAAGAAGTTTTAAATATTTGTAAGAAAATAGATCATGAAAATACCAGGCTTGCAGTGAGTGCAGAACGAGCATTTATAAAAAAAATTGGTGGAGATTGTTTTACGCCTCTGGCTGCATTAGCCAAAATTAATGGAGAAAAAATAGAAATTGAAGGAAAATTGTTTTCTGACGATGGAAGTTTTTTCTCTCATTCTAAAGTTATAAAAAATGTTAATGATCCTTTAAAAGCTGGAGAGGATTGCGCTAAAGAAATTTTAGGAAATTTAAGAATATAAGTATGCGAAAAAAAACTATAGTAATATTTAGATCTGTAGGAAAAATTGCTAATAACGAACTAGAAAATATGCTGTTAAAAAAAAACTTTGAAGTACTAACTTTTCCAATATTAAGTATAGTTAACATTAATTCTAAACCTATAAGTACTTCGAAAACTCAAGCGGTTCTTTTGACTTCATCTAATGGACTTTATTATTTTTCTAAACTATCTGATGATAAATTAATAAAAATATTTACTGTAGGAAGTTCTACAAAAAAGCTCGCTCTTGAGTTAGGTTATAAAAATGTCATTGATTGTAATGGAGATAGTGTTAAAATGTTTAATATTGTGATAGATAATACTTTAAAAGAAAATGGAAAGTTAATTTTTGTTGGGGCTAAAGACATTTCGGTGGATATGCCTAGAATGCTAAAACGAATAGGCTACGAGGTTGAAAGATATGTTGTTTATAAGACGAAGGAATTCCAAGTAATGGATAAAAAGTTTATTAATCTTATTAAATGTGGAAAAATAGACTGGATAGTTTTATTATCTAATAAAGGCGCTGCAAATTTTTATAGGCTTTCAAAAAAATATTTAAATTTAAGCCTTCTTTCAAATATAAAATTTGCATTTTTGAGTAAAAATATTGCTAGCGAACTGCCTGAGAGTATTATGTACAAATTTTTTCCAAGAAAACCTTCTTTAAATAATTTAAAAAATATCATACTTAAAAAAGAGTGATAAATGGTTGCAAAAAAAAACAAAACTGTAAAAAATAAGAAATTTCAAAAAAAAGTTTCTCAATCTGCAAAATATAAAGTAAAAGCTTTTAAACTAAAAAACAATCCTTCCGATAAAGCTAAAGTATTAATTCCTTTAATTTTAAATAGAATACAAAAAATAACAGTTTCTGCTATTTCATTTATTATAAAGTCTTTAAAAGATTTGATTAAAGCACCCTTTCTATTTATTAACATTTTTTATTCTACAATCTTTCTAATAGTGAGAAGAAGTGCTACTTATGTTTTTAGTTTTTTTAAAAATATTATTACTAATATTTTGAATTTTAAAGAAGTAATTTTTGGTATTTTTTTTGGAATAATTTCTGGCGGAATAGGAGCAATTTTAGCTGTTTCTTATATAGAAATTAGTTCATCTGATGAGGATATGTTTGAAATGTCAGAAAGCTTTAATAAAGTCAAAGAGCAAGTTAATACTATTGAAGAGAGATTAGAAGCCTCGGAGTTTGAACTAGATAATAGCAAAGTCATGATAAATGAATTAAAAAAACTTGAGGAAGAAATTTCACAAGCTCAGCAAAAATATACTAATTTAGAAGATAATATGAACAACATAAATTTAACATTAGAAAAAATTGGAAATGAAACTAATAATCTACAATCCAACCTGTCAATTCTAAGTAAAAATCTAGAAAGTAACTCAAAACTAATATTATCGTCTAGCAAATCTGAATTATCTAACAGGCTCTATCTAGCTCAGAGTCTGTTAGACAGACTTGAGTCTGGAGTTCCTTATTCTCCTCAATTAAAAGCCTTGGGAAAAGAAGGGTTAGATCCAGCATTACTTAGATTTGCAACTGGAGGTGCTCCAACACTTAAAGATTTAGAAGCTAGACTTAGCGCTAGAGCTGGTGAACAATTAGATGCTGATCGAACAAAAAGGGATAATACCTGGAGAGAAAACCTTAGAAGAGAGATATCAAAATATGTTAAAATAAAACCTACTAATATAAGTGAAATAAAAGGGGTTACAGGTGCACTATTGAGAGCAGAAAACTCTATATCTAAAGGTAATCTTGCCAAAGCTATAGATGAGATATCTGCTGTTCCCGTTGAAGAAAGAGGTCCTTTAGATGCCTGGTTAACAGAAGCTATAGCAAGACAAAATGCAGATATTGCAGCGAAAAATCTTTTAGCAAAAACAACCGCTGCTCTACAACAAAAAATTGATTAAAATATTAATCTTAATATTTTTAATGACAGCAGTAAGCACTATTGCAATGTGGTTTGCTGATAATACCGGCTTTATAGAAATTTCTTGGCTGGGATGGCAAATAGAGACATCTTTATCTATTTTTGCATTAATTATCCTCATCACTTTTTTTGCTGTTTATGTAATATTCAAATTTACTCATAATATATTTTTATTGCCTTTAAAATTAAAAAAAAGTTTTATAAATAGAAATAAAAAAAAAGCAGAAATGGCATTAGAAGAAGGTCTTTTGGCCTCTGTTTATGGCGATAGTCAAAAAATGATAAGAAGTTACGCTCTATCAAAAAAATATTTAAAACAGTCTCCACTGCTTTTACTTTTAAAACTCCAAAATGGTTTAATTAAAAAAAATGAAGTAGATTGTTTTAATACTTTTAAAAAAATGTTAGATTTCCCTGCATCAAGCCCAATAGCTATACGAGGTTTAGTTTCGTTAGCTACTAAAAATAGTGATAAAGAATTATTTTCTAATATCCTTAATTCTGCAAAACTCAAAAAAGTTTCTCTTAACTATTTTATTGATGAAGCATTTAACTTTTGTATGAAAAATGATAGTTGGGAAGTGTTAAAAAATTTTTCTTCAAATGAGAAAAAAAAAGATTACAGGAATATGAAAACTTTTTTAAGTTTTATTGACTTTAAATTGGCGGAGAAAAATTTTAATAAAGGAAACCTGAATGAGGCAAGCTATACATTGAAAAAAATTATTTCCAATAAAGTACTCTTACCTCCAGTAGTCGACATGTATTTTAAATTAAACTTGAAAAGCTCTAGACGAAATCTAAAAAAAATATTAAAAGATTATTGGAAATTCTTTCCAAATGAAAACATTTTAGATCTTATTTTAAATTATTTTAAAGAGCTAAATATCTTAGAAAAAGTTAAATTATTAACCGAGGTTTTACATGGACATGATAATTTATATTTTAAATATTTAATGCTAGGAAAAATAAAAGCTAAAGCAAAAATTTGGGGAGATTCAAAAAAAGATTTACTTAAATCTATAGAAATTTTTCCTAATAAAAAAGCCTTTCTAACTTTAATATCTATAGAGGAGGAAACAAGCTATAACAAGAAGAAAATAGAAGATTGGCTCATGCTTTCAAAAAATTGCCAAGAGAAGCTATGGATGTGTCAGTCCTGTATGTCTCTTCATGAGAAATGGAATATAAATTGTAAAAATTGTAACAGTCTTTTTAGTCTAGTCCACCAAAGCTTAGGTAACCCTATCAAAATTGACTCTAGTATAATTTCAAGTAAAAATTTTTTAAAGATTGCTAATGTATAAGAAATATTTGATTTATTTTATATCTATATTTTTTTTTTATAGCCAAACTTCTGCTTTAGGAAATACAAAATATATATTAGTCAATAAATCAGATAGAGAGCTTAAAATTTTTCTTGAAAATGGAAAAATCAAAACTTTTTCTGTTTCCCTTGGATTTGAGCCAAATGGAAAAAAAACTAAAAAGGGTGATGGCAAAACCCCTGAAGGATTGTATTATATTGAAAGAAAGATTCAAAATAGTTCATTTTACCTAGCTCTACAAATTTCATATCCAAACCCATGGGATATAAGGAGAGCATTAGATTTAAATTTACATCCAGGGGGACAGATAATGATACACGGAACACCAAATTTAGGTTACGATAAGAATTACCATAACAAGCTTAATGATTGGACTGAAGGCTGTATTGCTTTAGAAAATAAAGAAATGAATTTTCTTTGGAGAAATATTGAAAAAGGAACTCCAGTCTTTATAAGAAAATAAGCTAAAGTTTAAGAACTGTATCTTTAAAAATATTTAAAGGTATTGTTGAACCAAAAATATTTTTCATACTTTTATCGTCATCCCTTCCTACCCAAACGCCTACTACAAAACTCTTTGCACATCCTAAAAACCAAGCATCTCTATTTCTTTGACTTGTGCCTGTCTTACCAATTATATAAAAAGGAATTTTTGAAATTCTCTTTCCTGTACCTTCATCTATAACACTTCTTAATAGTTTTTTTGTTTTTACTAAAACATTTTTTTTTATTATTTTTTTTCTCTCAGGAACATTTCGTTTCCAAATTTTTTTATTATTTCTAAGTCTTATTTCTTCGATACCATAAGGTATAACTGGTACGCCACTTCCACAAATTGCGCCAAATGAACCTGTTGTTTCTAAAAGAGATAATGAAGATGTTCCTAATGCCATTGAAGGTGCATTTGATATTTTTGAAACTATGCCAAGTTTTTTTACTTGTCTTATTATATTTTCTTTACCTATTGCATCAGATAATCTTACAGCTGCAACATTAGAGGAAATTGCGAATGCTCTTTTAATAGTAATTTGTCCTTCGTATTTATCAGAAAAGTTTTTAGGACTCCAGTTACCTCTCTTTATAGGCAGATCACTTATTTTATCAGATAGCGAATATCCCATACTTAAAGCAGTTAAGTATACATATGTCTTGAAAACAGAGCCAATTTGTCTTTTAGATTGAGTAGCTCTATTATATTTACTTTCTTTCCAACTCCGTCCTCCTAATAATCCTTTCACTGCTCCATTGTAATCCATAACTGCTACTGCTACTTGAATTTTTTTATCTAAATTTTTTAAATTATTTTGGACTGCCATTTCAATAGTCTCTTGAATTTTTAAATCTAATGTCGATTTTATAATTAGATCTCCTTGATTATTTAGCACCTCATCAGGTGTAGCTGAATAAACCCAATCTAAGTAATACCTTGCTCCGTTATTTGAATAATATTTTTTTCGTTGAATACTTTCTAATTCAAATTTAGCATCTTCGCTTTGCTCTTGGCTAATGAAATTATTTATTTCTAATAGTCTTATTACAGTTTTTGCTCTTTCAATACTAGCTTTCTTATTATTGATTACGGATAATCTGCTTGGTGCCTTTAAACTTCCTGCTAATATTGATGCCTCGGCTATTGTGAGGCTTTTAGGTTCTTTAGAAAAGAACCTTTTAGAAGCTGCTTTTATTCCATATTGACCTGAACCAAAATAAGCTCTATTCAAATACATAGATAAAATTTCTTTTTTAGTAAATTTGTATTCTAGATAGAAAGCAATTATTAATTCTCTTAACTTTCTGGAAAGTGTTTTTTCAGTGTTTAAAAAGATAAGTTTTGAAAGTTGTTGAGTAATAGTAGAACCCCCTTGGCTATACTTCATTTCTTTGAAATTATGAAATATTGCTCTAAGTAACCCAGTAAAGTCCACTCCATGATGTTCAAAAAATCTTTTATCTTCTAATACAACTACAGCCTTTATTAGGTTTTCCGGTATTTTATTCGCATCCAACAATCCTCCGTATACATCTCCAATAGATCCAATAAAATTATTTTTTTTGTCAGTAACACTTATAGAAGGCTCTCTAGTTTTATTTCCCAATCCATTTAGATTTGGTAATGTGAGAAGGCAGTAGGCAATCCATAAAAAAATAAAAAGGGTAATAAGACTAAAGAGTTTTTTAACAACTTTCATTAAATATTATTTAAGAGTCTATTTCAGCCTCTAAAGCAAATTTTTGAATAAAGTTTCTTCTCGCCTCAACGTTGTTACCCATTAGTTTACCAAATAAGTCATCCGCTTCCCATAGGTCTTTATATTGAACTTGCAGTAAAGTTCTAGCGTCTGGATCTAAAGTGGTTTCCCAAAGTTGATCAGGATTCATTTCTCCTAGACCTTTGTATCTTTGTATTTTATAGCTTTTTTTTGTAAATTTATTTATTTCATTACATAAGTCTTCTGGGCCATTTAAGCGTAGCTCTTTTTCTGCTATATTAAGATAAGCTCCATCGGAAAATGTATCTATGATATCAGAGCTATCAGTGTTTAATTTTACGGCTTCCGACTTTGTTAACAATGTTTCTCTTATTGTGTAATTTTTAATAATTTCGTTTTTAATATGCGTAAAAATTATTTCATCGGAGTTACTATTTAATTTTGCTTCCCACGACTCTTCTATTTTATTTTCATTTAAGTGGTCTAAAGTTTTTTTAATAACATTTTCTACCTTCTTCTTATCTTTGAAATTTTTCAAATTTAAACCAGAATGTAAGTAAAAAGACTCTAAAAGGTTTATATCAATATCTTTTGCTAAAGCCCTCAAAGTCTTGGAGTAATCTGTAATTTTAGTTATAAATTTTAGTAGAGGATCTCCTGATAATTTAATTCTTTCCTTACCATAAAAAAGAACTAAATCATGGATAGAATTATCAATCAAAAATTTTTCCAAATCTATTTCGTCTTTAATATAAACTTCACTTTTTCCTCTTTTTACTTTAAATAATGGTGGCTGTGCTACATATAAATGTCCCTCTTTTATTATGTCTTTCATATGTTTATGAAAAAAAGTTAAGATTAGAGTTCTTATGTGAGAGCCATCAACATCTGCATCTGTCATAATTATAATTTTATGGTATCTTAACTTTGATATATCAAAATCTTTTTCAATCCCTGTTCCCATTGCAGATATCATTGCCATAATCTCATTTGAGCCCAGTACTGTTGATATTCTCGGCTCCCAGGTATTTAAAATTTTTCCTCTTAAGGGCAAAATTGCTTGGAATAATCGATTTCTAGCTTGCTTTGCAGAACCTCCTGCGCTGTCACCTTCAACTAAAAATAACTCAGATTTTTTAGCGTCTTTTTCCTGACAATCAGCTAACTTACCAGGAAGACTTGAAACCTCTAAAGCGTTTTTTCTTCTTGATAAATCTCTGGCTTTTCTTGCAGCCTCTCTAGCTGAAGCAGCATCTATGATTTTTTTGCAAATTATTTTTGCATCAGAAGGATTTTCCTCCATCCAATCTGATAACTGCTCATTTACAATACCCTCAACCACTTGTCTTACTTCTGAAGATACTAATTTATCTTTAGTCTGTGAAGAAAATTTTGGATCAGGAACTTTTACTGATAAAACTGAATAAAGCCCTTCTCTCATGTCTTCTCCAGAAAAATTTAATTTTTCTTTTTTACTATTATTATCTTTTAAATATCTCGAAAGAACTCTTGTCAGTGCTGCTCTTAAGCCTGCTAAATGAGTACCACCGTCTCTTTGTGGTATATTATTAGTATAACATTTTACATTTTCATGGTAACTATCGGTCCATTTAAGTGATAACTCTAATTTTATACCTTCTCTTTCTCCTCTAATATTGACTGGTTTAGAATTAAGGGACTGAGTATTCTTTGAAAGCCATCTAATGAATTCTTCTAAACCTCCCGAATAATGAAAATTTTTTTTTAAGATTGGGTTGGCTCTTTTATCTTCTAGCAAAATTTTTATATTTGAATTTAAAAAACCTAACTCCCTTAATCTTTTTTCTAAAACTTCAAAATTATAATTAGTTTTAGAAAATACTTTATTTGAAGCCCAAAATGTAAGTTTTGTTCCCGTTTTTTTTTCATCACTATTTTTTTCTTTTAATGGAAAGACTGTAGCTCCATCTGAAAACTGGATTTCATAAGCTTTTCCATTTCTATAAATTTCTAATTCTAGTTTTTCTGATAATGCGTTTACAACTGAGACTCCTACCCCATGGAGGCCTCCCGATACTTTGTAAGAATTTTCATCAAACTTACCACCTGCATGTAAGCGTGTCATTATCACTTCGGCTGCCGATATACCTTCCTCATGCATATCTGTAGGAATTCCTCTACCATTATCTTCCACTGTTATTGACTCATCTTGATTAATAGAAACAATTATAGTGTCACAATAACCCGCTAAAGCTTCATCTATTGAATTATCAACAACCTCAAATACCATGTGATGTAATCCTGATCCGTCATCCGTATCTCCTATATACATTCCTGGCCTTTTTCTTACTGCTTCTAAACCCTTAAGAACTTTTATGGAAGAGGCATTATAATCTTGATTTTTAACGTCGGCTTTATTTTTCATATTAGTTTTTCAAATTATTTTTTAAGTTCATAATAATAAACATTATCATATTTTTTTAAGAAATTGTCAGTTTCTGTTGTTGTAATCCATATTTGAGAGCCCATTGACATAAGCTCGTTGAATAAATAGTTCTTTTTATTTAAATCTAAATGAGTAAAAACCTCGTCTAAAAGCATAATCGGAGGAATATTAATACTTTTTTTTAATGCCTTAGCGCAGGACAGAATGATTGATACTAATAAAAGTTTCTGTTCTCCAGATGAACACATTTCGGCAGGCATATTTTTTTCTTTATTATAACAAAAAAACTCTGTCTTGTGACTTCCATACAAACTGCCTCCCATCATTAGATCTAATTTTCTAGAATTCTTTAGCTTTAACTTAAGTGTTTCTTCAATTTTTATTGCAGGCTCTTTTAATAAATTATTTTCTATTGAATCAATAAACTCTATCTTGAGTTTTGGAAATCCTATAATTTTTTCTGATAAAAAAATAGATAATCTATTAACTATATCTAATCTAGTAGAAGAAATTGCAACAGCTAGTTTTGATAATTGATCTTCTATGGTTTCAAGCCATATAGTATCTTCACTATTAGTTTTAAGAACTTTAGATCTTTGTTGAATGAGTTTATTATAATTATTAATTCTTTGACTGTGCGAAAAATCAAAGTTACATATTAATCTATCTAGAAAGTTTCTTCTTAAGGAAGCCGATCCAGTGAATATTTTTTCATCATAAGGCGTTATCCAAAGCATTGGAAAACTTCTTCTTAATTGTGCTAACTTTTTTTTCTCTTTCCCGTTAACATATAATCTCCTTCCTGCAGCAGATTTACTAAAAGTTGATTTTAATTCTGAGAAGATATTATCTTCAACTTGCAGATTGATTGATATACAGAAAGTTTCTTGATTTACCTTTACCATTTCAAGTAGCTTAGAATTTCTGATTCCTTTACCGTTTGAAAAAATTGATATAGCTTCTAAAATACTCGTTTTTCCAACACCGTTTTTACCATAAATTACTATGGAAGGTTTTTTAGTGGTAATTTCTAAAAATTCATGATTCCTAAAATTTTGAATATGTAAGCTTTTAATAAAGTTATTATCAGTTTTTTTCTCTGCTAGCATAAATTCAAAGTAACTGTTAGCTAAATATGCATTGGCATTAGAAGATAAAGCGCTAGATTATCTTCTTCATCCAGTAGTAGGGTTGGAGAAAGCTTATCAGATAGCATAAACTTAATATTTGCACCAGAAATTTGTCTAGCAATATCAATCAGGTATTTAGAATTAAATCCTATTTCTAAATCATCACCGTCATAATGCACATTAATATTTTCTTTGGCACTTCCCTGATCAGGGTTTTCCGCAGTAATTTCTAGATTTTTTTTTAATAATTTAAACTTTATTGCTCTTGTTCTATCGGAGGATAAAGTAGAGACTCTGTCTACTGCAGCTATAAACTCTTGTTTGTTTACTATTAACTCTTTAGTATTATTTTCTGGTATAACTCTTTCATAATCAGGAAATGCTCCATCTAGCAATTTAGATGTTATAATAACATTATTTATAGTGAACTTTATCTTATTTTTTGCGATTTGTATTTTTACTTTACCTTCTTGATTATCAATAATTTTTTTTATTTCCGTAACCGTTTTTCTAGGAATAATAACTCCAGTTAAATTTTTAGCATTTTGTGGCAAAGAGGCGCTTAGCCTTGACAACCTATGACCATCAGTTGCTACAGCTCTTAAAACCTCTTCTTTACCTTCTTTAATTGAGTGTAGATAAATTCCATTTAAATAGTACCTTGTCTCTTCTGTAGAAACTGAAAAGATTGTTTTATCTATCAATCGTCCTAAACTGCTTGAATCTATATCAAATCCTTCTGGATAGTCTCCTGAATGTATGTCTGGAAAATCATTAGGAGGCAAACACATCAATGAAAACGAAATTTTATCTGTTTTAATTTCTAATTTTTTTCCTTCCGTACTTTCTAATTCAATCATAGCTTCATCAGGAAGTTTTCTAACTATATCGTATAAAATGTGCGCAGGAGTAGTTATAGAGCCTTCTTGAAGGACCTCACAATATATACTTTGTAATTCCGCAATTTCCATATCAGTAGCTGCAAGAACTAGGTTTTTGTCCCTTGCCTCTATTAATACATTCGCAAGTATTGGTATCGTATTTCTCTTTTCAACAACACTATGTAAGTTTGATAAAGCTTGTACCAAACTTCTTTTATTTATTTTAGCCCTCATTTTTTCCACTCAAAAAATGCGTTAGAAATTTATGCGTCACTGTTTATTATACATCTATATGTAGTTATATTACAAATTAAAAAACCTTAATTGCTTATTAAAGCTCCAAGTTCCTTTTCAATACTTTTATATGTTCCGCAAAAGAGGGATCCATTTTACAAAGTTCTTGTATTTTTTTAATAGCATGCATTACAGTAGTATGATCTCTACCTCCAAACATTCTTCCTATTTCAGGTAATGATTTTGGAGTGTAGGTCTTTGACAAGTACATTGCAACCTGCCTGGGTCTAGAAACTATTCTAGATCTCCTCACAGAAACCATGTCGTTAAATCTAATGTTAAAATAATTCGCTACTTTCTTCTGTATATCTTCGACCGTAATTTTTCTATCATTTGCCTTAAGCAAATCATGCAATAATTGCTGCGCTAAATCCAAATTAATTGGCCTATTTACTAACTCTGAATGCATTACCAATCTTCTTAAAGCTCCCTCTAGTTCTCTAACATTCGAACTTATTTTTCTAGCCAAAAATTTCATAATTTCCTGATCTATATTTACTTTTACTTCAGGGTCAATTTTGGTTTGCAAAATACTAAGTCTCAATTCATAGTTAGCTTTATGTATTTCTCCGACCAATCCAAAACTTAGCCTAGACTTCAATCTTTCCTCTAGTCCATCTAAATCCGAAGGAGCTCTATCTCCACTAATTATTATTTGTTTACCTTGTCCGAAAAGGGAGTTAAAGGTATGAAAAAATTCTTCTTGGGTGCTTTCTTTGCCCGCAATAAATTGTATATCATCAACCATTAAAACATCAACTGACCTAAACTTTTCTTTGAAGGCCATCGTGTCTTTAAATCGTAAGGATTTTACAAACTCATACATAAATTTTTCGGCAGATAAATATACCACTTTTCTTTTTGGATCCTTTTCCTTAATGTTCCATGCAATTGAGTGCATTAAGTGGGTTTTTCCTAACCCCACCCCACCAAATAAGAATAGTGGATTGAAAGAAACTGAATGACTTTCGCTGAGTCTTTTAGCTGCAGCAAATGCTAGTTCATTTGATTTTCCTACAACAAAATTCTTGAATGTAAACCTTGGGTCTAGTGGAGAAGAGCTTTCATCATTAAAATCAAATATTTCATTATTTTGAAATTCCCTTAAATTTGTAAATTCTTGATTATTATTTACTACAATTTCAACTTTACGAACCTGTTTAAAATTATTCTTACATAAATTTTCAATGTATTTACTGTAGTGATTTACAACCCAATCTTTTAAAAAATCAGTGGGTAATGATAAAAATAATTCTCCTTTTGGAGTAAATCCTATTATTTTTAATCTAATTAGCCAGCTTTTGTATGCTACTAATCCAAATTCTTTTTTTAATTCATTATGTATATTTTCCCAGGTTTGACCTTGTATTTTTTTTTCTTTCAATTGAAATTTAATATACCCTGAATTAGACAAAGATCCCCCAATAACCGGTTACCCGATTTAAACTCATTAAAAAACTGTTAATATTATTTTACGATACTGGATTGAAAGAATATTAAAAAGATAAAATTAAAATTATTTTTTTGATATAGCTACAACCCTAGAATTTAGTCTTTTTTGAATTCTTGATATTTTAGCTTTTGTAAAAATTTTTTTATTCCCAGCTGCTTGCAAACTTGAGTCTATTTTTTTTAATTGATCTAATGCTGTTTTCTGGTCTTTTTTAGTTATTGACGATTCGACACTTTTGATCATTGTTCTAATTTTACTTTTTTGCATATATCTACTTTTTGTTTTGCGTTCTATAACTCTTGTTCTTTTTTTTGCTGAACTTGTATTAGCCATGTATTTCTCCGAAAATTTTTAAGATAATAAAAAAATATTTAATTATCAACTATTTATTAAAAAACTTTGGTTTTCTTTTTTCTAAAAAAGCTCTCATTCCTTCTTTTCTGTCCGATAAGGAGAAAGTAGACTGAAATAAACGCCTTTCATTTTTCATTCCCTCCTCCAGAGATAACTCAAATGATCTATTTATTGCTTCTTTGGCTAATATCAATACAGGTAGAGAATTCGCTGCTATTTTATTAGCTAAATCTAATGCACTACTTAAAAGGGTATTAACTGGAACTACTTTCGATACTAATCCTCTTTCCTTGGCTTCTATTGCAGATAATGAATTTCCTGATAAAACTAATTCCATAGCTTTCGATTTTCCCACACTTCTGATAAGTCTTTGTGTTCCCCCTGCAGCTGGAATTGTAGCTAACTTGATTTCTGGCTGTCCAAATTTTGCATTTTCTGCTGCTATTATTATGTCACACATCATAGCTATCTCGCATCCACCGCCTAAAGCATAACCTGAAACTGCTGCAATAACCGGCTTTCTGAATTTACTAAGTTTTTCCCAGGGTAAAATAAAATCATTTTTCATCAGATCAATAAAGTTTTTATTAGACATTTCACTGATATCTGCTCCCGCAGCAAAAGCTTTTTCTGATCCTGTTATAACAACAACACTAATATTATCGTCTTTTTCAATATTATCTAAAATTTGATTAAGTTCCTTTATTAGATTATCACATAAAGCATTTAGATTTTTAGGTCTATTTAATGTAATTAAACCAATTTTTCCTTTTTTTTCATATATTATATCTTTGAGATTTTTCATTTTTTTGGCACTTACCACAATAAAAAGTTGATCTTCCATTACTCTTAATTTTTGTTATCAAATTTCTACACTTAAAGCAAGATAAACCTTCTCTTCCATAAACCTTCAAGTCTATTTGAAAGTATCCTAGCTCACCCGCAATATTACGGTAATCTTTAATAGAAACTCCACCTTTTTCAATAGCTTTATTTAAAATTTTTTCCGTGGATAAAATTAGTTGATCAAAAGACTTTTTGTCAAATTCTATTCCGTTCTTTAAAGGGTGTATTTTACTATCAAATAATATTTCACTAGCGTAAATGTTTCCTACTCCTGCAATAAAGCTTTGATCTAGGAGAATACTCTTAATATCTTTTTTTTTTTTTTTTAAGCTTTTCCATAGACTGGTTTTTGAGTGCTTCAAGAAATTAGGCTCAACCCCCAAATTTCTAAAGTTATACAAGTCAATAGGATTTGAAACTTTAAGAAAAAAACCGAATTTTCTTACATCATTATATATTAGATTTAACTTGTTACTTAATTTTATAAAAATGTGATCATGCTTTTTTTTAATCTTTAAATTAGTTGATAGTCTAAATTTTCCGGTCATACCTAAATGAAAAACTATATGGTCTCTGCCATCTAGTATAATAAATCCATATTTTCCTCTTCTAAAAATGTACTTTATGGTTCTATTTTTATATAAACTCCTCATATTAGGATCAACAGGAAAACGTAGTTTTTTATTTAAAATATTAAAATCTAATATTTTAGAATCTAATATATTTTTTTTAAGACCTCTAACGATAACTTCAACTTCAGGTAATTCTGGCATAATTATTTTTAAAGATAATTTAATTGTTATAGTTATTATATCATT
>JAYYAX010000033.1:0-11404 GCA_036042925.1 Pseudomonadota bacterium | reverse complement strand
GTCTTCCTCATCTACTCTAATAATTTGTTGGCTATTTACTATGAATCTTGTTTTTACAGTGGTTTTTCTTTTTTTTTCTGATAGAAGGTAGTAATTATTAGGTTTTAATTTATTTAATAGCTTTCTTACTTTCAACGCATTATCGTCTTTGCCAACTATACTTAAATAGAAAGTATTAGTTCCAAGGGAAATTAAATTACTTAAAACATTTCCAGAACCCCCAAGCATCTCCTTTGATTTATCTTTTAAGAAAATAGGAACTGGAGCTTCTGGAGATATTCTATTAACATTACCAAAAATATATTGATCTAACATTATATCTCCAATTAAAAAAACCTTAGTTTTTTTAAATAGATGAAAAGTTTCTCTAATTTTCATTATTTATTTTTTTTAACTTTTCTAGTTTTTTTTTAGCTTTTATTGTTGCTTCAGTTAAAGAACTCTGGGTGCATAATGCTAATAAAACGGGGTCTCTTGGAGTTATGTTTTGTATATTCCAATGATCCCTACTCTTAATAGAGTTTATTGTATTTTTTGTTGTCCCAATTAATTTCGCTATTTGAGGATCGGAAAGTTCTGGATGATATTTAAGCAACCAGGATATTGCGTCTGGTATAAGTTGCCTTCTGGAAGGAGGTGTAAATTTTTTTCTACCTTTTTTAAGACTAGAGCTTAAAGGAATTTCATCTTTAATAATTTTTAGATCTTGAGAAGAATCTAATTCACATCTACTTATTTCATCTTTTGATAATTCTCCTGACATAATTGGATTTTTACCTTGTATGCCTACTGCAACTTCTCCATCCGCAATTCCCTGTATCTCTAGTATGTGCAAATTACAAAATTTTGAAATTTGTTCAAAAGTTAGACTCGTATTTTCTACCAACCAAACAGCTGTAGATTTTGGCATTAATGGGGCATTCATTGTTCCTCCTTAATTTTTATTAATTAATATAATTTTACCCATATGTTTACTGCTTTCCATAAGTTTATGAGCTTTAGCTGCTTCCTTCAAATTAAAAGTTTTATATATAATTGGCTTTAGAGTCTTTTTTTCAAATAACTGCCAGCATAATTTTTTTACGTTCTTTGCTATTCTAGCTTTTTCTTTGATAGTTCTTGGCCTCAAGGTTGAACCTGTTATTGTTATTCTTTTTTTTAATACCATAGATAAGTCTAACTTTACATCTTTACCTGATAAAAAAGCAATACTAATCAGTTTTCCCTTATCTCTTAAAAGGCTAAGGTTTTTAGAAAAATAAGCATTTCCAACAATATCAAGAATCACATCAACTCCTTCACCATTTGTATAGTCATGAATAGTTTTAAAAAAATCTTCTTTACTATATATTATAACTAAATTAGCGCCTAAATCTTTACATAGTTCCTTTTTTCTTTTATTTGCCACAGTTGCTATTACCGTGCAGCCAAAAAATTTAGCAAGCTGAATTGCGGTAGTTCCTATCCCACTTGTACCTCCATGTACTAACAGCGTATCTTTCTTTTTTATTTTTGCTATATCAAAAAGATTATACCAGACAGTAAAAAAAGTTTCTGGTATACCTGCTGCTTCTATGTAGTTCAGTCCTTTAGGTATATTTAAAACATGGCTTTTGTGTGCTTTACAATACTCTGCATAACCTCCCCCATGTACTAAAGCGCAGACTCTTTGATTTACCACAAAACTTTTTACATTGCTTCCAGTTTTTATAATTTTCCCTGAGATCTCTAGGCCTGGAAGTTTAGATGCACTTTTAGGAGGAATATAAAGACCTTCTCTTTGTAAAATATCAGGTCTATTTACGCCACTTGCTTTAACTTTGATGAGAACCTCATTTTCAGATATTAAGGGAATTTCAGCGTCATCATACATAAGATTTTTATAAGAACCAAAGCTTTTAATTCTAATACATTTCATTTTTTTTGGTAAAGTCATAATAACACTTATAAATTATAGATTAATATAATATACTAATAATTGTTATGGAAGAAGTGGAAATCATTTCAGAGAAAGAACTAAAAAAAACTATAGAAAATTTTTCTATTGAAGAGTTAGTGGATTATAAAAAAAAGTTAGAAGGTTACATAGAGTCTTTAGAGATAGTTATTAGCAATAAACGCGACCAAAAAAAAGAAGCAGATAAATATTTTAAATAGAATATGGAAAAAAAAAAAAACCTAAAATTATTTAATTTTAATACTCTGAGTCTGCATTCAGGACAAAAGTTAGATAGCGATTATTCCTCAAGGGCAGTGCCTATTTATCAGACTACATCATATGTTTTTGAAAGTGCTAAAGAGGCGAGCTCGGTATTTAATTTGGAGAAGGATGGACATATATACACAAGAATTTCTAATCCAACAGTAAGTGCGTTAGAGGAGAGGCTAGCTTCTTTAGAGAAAGGTATAGGAGCAATATGCACAGCAAGTGGGCAAGCTGCACTCTTTTTAACAATAGCGACTCTATTAAATTCAGGAGATAATATAATAGCATCTAATAGAATTTATGGAGGCAGTAGAAATTTATTAGATTTAACACTTAAAAGGTTCGGTATAAGAACTACCTTTGTAAATCCCGATAATTTAGAAGAAATAAAAAAAAATATTAAAAGAAATACTAAATTAATATTTGCAGAAACCCTTGGTAATCCTGGTTTAGAAGTTTTGGATATAGAAAAAATTGCTAAAATAGCTTCAAATGAAAAGATTCCTTTTTTGGTAGATAATACTATACCTACTCCTTACTTATGTAATCCATTTGACTTTGGAGCTAATCTAGTAATGCACTCCACGACTAAATTTATTGGCGGTCATGGTATAGCTGTTGGAGGTGCAGTAGTTGACAGTGGAAGCTTTAACTGGAGTCAAACGAAAAAATTTAAAAACTTAACAGAACCTTATTTAGGATATCACAATTTAAATTTTTATGAAGAATTTGGCCCAGGAGCCTTCCTTAGTAGAGCTAGAGCTGAAGGACTTAGAGATTTTGGCTCTTCATTATCTCCTCAAAATGCTTTTTACATAATGTTAGGAGTAGAAACTTTGGGACCTAGAATGATGAAACACGTATCTAATGCTGAATATATAGCTTCATTTCTTTCAGGAAAAGAAGAAGTGGCTTGGGTTAAGCATCCAAGCTTAAAATCGCATAAAGGTCATAATCTTGCTACTAAGCTTATGCCAAAAGGAGCGGGAGCTATCATCTCTTTAGGATTAAAAGGCGGGAAAGAGGCGGCAATAAAATTCATAGAAAACTTAAAAGTATTCTCACATTTAGCAAACATTGGTGATGCTAAATCATTAGTAATTCATCCTGCAAGTACTACACATTCTCAACTTCATAAAGCAGAGCTAAAAAAACTTGGAATTACAGAAGATTTGATAAGGTTATCAGTGGGAATAGAAGATTTAGATGACTTAATGGAAGATATTAATAATGCGCTACTAAAAGTATTAAGATAGACGTATGCCTAAAATAAATCATAACTACAACTATAAAAAATCAAAAAAAAATAGCTCATTAATAATTTTTATTCATGGTGCTGGTTGTGATCAAACATTTTGGTCATTGTTGAACCGATACTATTATTTTAAAGGCTTTTCTACATTAGCTATTAATTTTCCTGGTCATGGAGATCACGTTGGAAAAGGACTTTCCAGTATTGATGAAATGGCAAAGTTTGTTCAAAATATTGCTAAAAAATATTCTACGAAAGAAAATATTTTAATTGGTCATAGTATGGGAAGTTTAGTTTGCTTAAGTATTCTAATTAGCAAACTTTTTTCCATAAAAAAAGCTATATTAATAGGTGTAGCATTCCCAATGAAGGTAAGTAGCTTTTTATTAAATATTAGTAAGAAAAATAGCAGAGAGGCAATAGAGAAAATGATCCATTGGTCGTTTTCTAGTGCATCAAAGTTAAGAGGTAATCACTTAATCGGTTTTAATTTACCTAACTTTGTAAATGTTTTAATGAATAAGACATCAGAAAAAAATCTTTATCGAGACCTTAATGCATGTGATAAGTACTTAGTAGAATTAGAGAAGATTAAAAAAATAGATACCCCTTGTCTGATTATAGCTGGCAGTAGAGATATCATGACTCCTGCAAAAAATGGTTATATCTTAAGCAGAAGTATGAAAAACTCAAGTATTGAAGTTATAGATAATTGTGGCCATTTCCATATTCATGAAAAGTCTAATGAAGTTAGAACCCTGGTAAGTAGTTATATTGAAAATAAAATCTAATTATAGCTATCTTGAAAAAGTAGATACTAGGTTTGGCGATAATGACATTTTTGGTCATTTAAATAACATAATATATTATTCAATATTTGACTCAGTAATTAACAGGTTTTTAATTAATAATTGTGACTATAATCCCTTAACTTCTGAAATTATCGCAATATCTCCAGAAACAAGATGTAAATTTAGAAAATCTTTAAGTTATCCAGAAAAAGTAGAAGCAGGATTATCAACATTTAAAATAGGTAACACAAGTATAATTTATGATATTGCACTTTTTAAACTTGAAGAGGATGTTGCTTGTGCTGAAGGATACTTTGTCCATGTATTCGTAAAGAGAAATAAAATGCACGAGAAAGTAAAGATACCAGAAAAAATTAGAAAAGAATTAGAAAGGATAAGTGTTAAACTTTAAAGTTACCAAACTTCTTCTTGAATCTTGCAACTTGTCCCGCATTCTCTCTTAATTGAGTACCTCCACCCGTCCAAGCTGGATGAGAAAGAGGGTCTACATCAAGTTTCAAAACTTCTCCTTGTTTACCCCAAGTTGATTTTGTAGTAAACTCTGAACCATCAGTCATTACAACTTTTATTTCATGATACTTTGGATGTATATCTTTTTTCATAATAATAACAATAATGTAAAGGTTTAAATTGTTATATACTATAAAAAAATCATTTGCAAGACATGAAATAAAAAGGGATCTACATCTACTATATTTAGAAGAATATGGAAAAATTAGTGGAATTCCAGTCTTATTTTTACATGGAGGCCCAGGTAGTGGCTGTGCTGATTGGCAAAAAGAGTTATTTAACAGTAAAATTTACAGAGTCATATTTCTTGACCAAAGAGGATCGGGAAAATCTATTCCAAAAAGACTACTAAAGAATAATACTACAAACGACTTAATAAAGGATATAGAGTTTATAAGAGAATATCTAAAAATAGACAAATGGTTTGTAGTTGGAGGTTCATGGGGATCAACGTTAGCAGTTGCTTATGCTGAAAAATACCCTAGTAGGGTTAAAGGTATGGTATTAAGATCTTTATTTTTAGGTACTACAAAAGAATTGAAGTGGGCATTTTATGAAGCACCTTCTATTTTTAAACCATCACTAATTAAAGATTTAAATATAATTTTAAAAAATAAAGTAGATGAAAATCCAATTAAAAAACTTGGAAAAATGCTAGAAAGCTCGGACCTAAAAATAGCTAGTATTGGAGCAGAATTATGGCAGGAGTATGAAAAAAATTTATCTTCAATAAAATCATTTGATTATAACTTTAAAGCCATATTAAATAAAAAGGAAAGCAATAGAGAGAGGTATAATAGGGCTCCCAACACTCCTTTTATTGAAAATCATTATATAAAAAATAACTTTTTTTTAAAAGAGAATCAGCTTATTAAAAATAAAAATTTTCTAAAGGAAATTCCTATATCAATTATACAAGGTGAATATGATCTTTTATGTCCACCGATTAATTCATTTTTATTTAGTAATAATTTATCCAATATTAAATTGATTATAGCTGAACAAGCAGGTCACTATATTAGTGATCCCGGAATAAAACAACTAATGAAAAAAGAGATTGATGAATTTCAATTTATATAAAATTATAAAACAAGTATTAATAAAAAGTTTTCTAACAGCGGTTTTACTTTTTTTTCAAGCTGATAATACATTTTCTAATTTATTAGAAAAAAAGAGTCATAATAATGATGAGAAATTTAACGAGGATCTATTTAAGGAGATTCTAAAAGGGGCAGGTTTTAATTCAGAAGACTCTTTTTTAGCAGTTCAATCATTTAAAAGGGCCTTTCCTCCAGAAAGACTTACTGAGTCAAGTTATATTATTCTTCCATTTGTTGATAAAAGTATAAATGCTTTCGCAGTTAGTATTGATGGGGCAGAGGCCATTTTAGTAAAAAAAATAAATGGTAAATTTAGAACATTTATAACCTCTTCTAGATATGCACATAAATTTTTAGAACAGGGTTTTGATGAAGTAGCAAATAATGAAAATTTATTAGAAATAGAAAACAACTTTAAAAATAAAGTTAAAATAAATCCTACTCTTTCAGAAGAGGAAATTACCTTTAAAAAAGGTGATAGTTTAATCAATATATTATATTCTCCTAACTCTAATAGAAATCAAATTAGCAAAATTGTAGAAGCTTTTGGAGTCTACTTTAATCCAAAAAAGATAAAAATTAATACTAAAGGTAAAGTAGTAAGAATAAATAAATCAAAAATTCTAGGATTTTATATAATGCTTTCCTCAAAAAACTCTATCCTTGCTTACATAGGTCCAAACGGTTATAAAGCTATAAAAGTTTCCACAAAATTCGTAGATAAAAAGCTGTATGAAAAAATAAATTTATATTTAAGAATTAATGAAGAAATTAATCAAACAAGTATTAGCCTTTTAAATGATCCTGAACTAAAAAAAAAAGAAATTAAGATAGACAAAGGAAGCAATTTATTTGAGGTGCTAAAAAAAGAAAAAGTACCTCAAAGAAAAATAGGAAGTCTTCTAAATAGTCTAAAAAATATATATAATCCTAAAATGATAAGACCTGAACAAGAAATAAGTCTGGCTTTTAAAAATGAAGATTTTTTTGGTATGTCTATAGAAATAAACTATCTAAAAGAAATTCAAGTTATAAAAACTAATGACAGTTTTAAAGAATATGTTTACAAAAGACCTTTTAAAAAGATTTTATTATTTAAAAAAATTGAAATAAAAAAAAGCTTATATGTGGACTCTCTAGATGTAGGCTTACCTTTAGAAATCTTAATTGATATGGTAAAATTATTTAGTTATTCAATCGATTTTCAAAGAGATATTAGAAAATCAAATAATTTTTACGTTTATTATGAGTTTCTTAAGAATTATAAAGGTGATATGATCATGCCGGGAAATATTATTTATGCCTTAGCTGAACTAAAAAATAGCAGTACGGAAATGTTCAGATATGAGGGTAAAAGTAATGAACATAAATATTTTGATTTTGAAGGAAAAAGTATAAGAAAAACATTAATGAAAACGCCAATAGACGGAGCAAGGCTCTCATCTGGATTTGGAAAAAGAATGCACCCAGTTTTAGGTTATAGTAAAATGCACAAGGGGGTAGATTTTGCAGCAAAAAAAGGAACTCCAGTATATGCAGCAGGGGATGGTATTATAGAAAGAGCAAACAATTACGGAGCTTATGGAAAATATATAAGAATAAGACATAACTCAGAGTATAAAACGGCATATGCTCATTTAGATAAATTTGCTAGAAAAGTTAAAAAAGGTTTTAGTGTAAAGCAAGGTCAAACAATTGGTTATGTAGGATCTACTGGAAGATCAACAGGTCCTCATCTTCATTATGAAATTATATTAAATGGAAATCAGATTAATCCGCAAAAGTTAAAGCTACCCGAAAAGAAAAAAATAGATAAAGCAGAATTGCAAGACTTTAAATTAGAAAGAGATAATATTTTATCGAAAATATCCGAATATATTAATTTTAATTATAGGTAAAATTATTTCCTTTTATATCCAAAAAAATACTGCTCTGCTTTTTAATATTATTTTTAATAACTTCGTCTGCAATAAAGGTTCCTAGTTTTTTTTCTATTAGTCTCTTTAGTGGTCTAGCTCCGTATTCATGATTATAGCCATTAATTGCAAAATAACTTATTATTTTATCAGAAAATTCAAGACAAATTTCTTTTTCAACTAATCTATTTTTAAAATCTTGTAATTCTTTTTTTACTATCAAATGAATATCTTTTTTAGTAAGTTTATCAAAAAAAATTATGTCATCTAATCTATTTAAAAATTCTGGCTTAAAGTTTTTTTTGAGAACCTCTAATGCTTTATTTTTCTGACCATCTAAGAGAAAGTTACTTCCCAAATTAGATGTTAAAATTATAATGGTATTTTTGAAATCGGAGTATTTTCCTTTTCCATCCATTAACCTCCCTTCATCCAAAATTTGGAGAAATATATTAAATATTTCAGGATTTGCTTTTTCTATTTCATCAAATAAAACCACCTTAAACGGTCTTTCTCTAACTTCTTTAGTTAGTCTTCCACCGTCATCAAATCCAATGTATCCAGGAGGAGAACCAATTAGCTTAGAAACTGAATGCTTTTCCGAAAATTCTGACATGTCTACTGTTAATAGTTCCTTTTCGCTATTAAATAAATAGGTAGCTAATGTTTTGGCAAGCTCTGTCTTTCCTACACCTGTAGGGCCCAAAAACAAAAAAGATCCTATTGGTTTTTTTGGATTATTAATACCTATTCGAGATCTTTTTATAACAGAAGTAATTGCAGTAATTGCTTTATGTTGTCCTATTATTTTTTTATGTAATATGTTTTCTAAATTTAAGAGTGAAGACTTTTCGTTCTCTAATATTTTAGTAGTTGGAATTCCTGTCCAGTTTGACAAAATAATAGCAACGTCATTTTCAGTAACCTTTTTTGTCTCTAAAATTTTTTGGTTTGATATTTGAGTTTTTTTAATATTTTCTTCAATTTGAGGTATAATTAGATGGGTTAGTTTTCCAGCTTGGGTTAAATCTCCTTTTCTCTCAGCATTTACCAATTCTATTTTCTTGCTATCAAGCTCTTCTTTTAGAGTATTTAGGGCACTCACTTTTTCCTCTTGAATATGCCATTTATCAAGAATATCAGTAAGTTTATTGTTAAGTAACTTATTTTCTTCTTCTAATTTAGATACTCTTTCTTTAGAAGTTTCTTTTTCATTTTTCAATGATTCGATTTCTATTTTATTCTTTACTATCTTTCCCTCATAAGCTGCAGCTTCCGCTGGTTTAGATTTCATTTCAATCTTTCTTTTGCTTGCTGCCTCATCTATCAAGTCAATAGCCTTATCTGGAAGTTTTCTGGTTGTAATATATCTATTTGACAGTTTAGCTGCTGACACTATTGCTTTGTCTGAAATACTAATACCATGGTGTAGCTCATACTTTTCTTTAAGTCCTCTTAGAATGACAATAGTATCGTTTACTGACGGCTCGCTAACAAAAACAGGCTGAAATCTCCTAGTAAGAGCAGAGTCTTTTTCAAAATACTTTCTATATTCATCTAAGGTAGTTGCTCCTATACAATGTAGAGCTCCTTTTGCCAATGCAGGTTTTATAATATTAGCAACATCAAGACTGCCTTCACTAGCACCTGTACCAACAATTGTGTGAATTTCGTCTATGAATAATATAATATTTCCATGAGAATTAATTTCATCTATTAGGTTTTTGAGTCTCTCTTCAAATTCACCTCTAAATTTCGCTCCTGCTAACATTGCGGATAAGTCTAACGAAAGAAGCTTAAAGTCATTCATGTTATCAGGAATTTGGCCTTCTATTATTTTAATTCCTATTCCCTCTGCTATCGCAGTTTTTCCTACTCCAGGTTCACCTATTAAAATAGGATTGTTCTTGGTTCTTCTTGAAATAACTTGTATTGTTCTTTTAATTTCTTCTTCCCGACCTATTATAGGATCAATTTTATTATTTAATGCAAGTTTGGTTATATCTGATGTATATTTATCTATGAATTCAAATTCTTCTTGAGAATCTTTTTTGTTTTCTCTTAAAAAATTTAACAATTTATTCTGAGTTAAACCAAACTTTTCAATTGTTAGCTTTGTTTGTGGTGATATATCTGATGCTAAAGCTAAAAATAGTAAATTTACATTAATTTTTTTGTAGTTTAATTTTTCAGCTTCATCCTGAGCATATTTTACTAGCATAATTACAGAACCTTGTACCAAGGTTTCATCGTTACTATTTCTTTTTTTTGATTTTCTAGATATTTTTTGAGCTTCTAGATATAAATCTTTTGGGTTTATTGAAAAATTTTTTAGTGTTGACTTTATTTTTTTGTCGACATTGACCAATACTTCTAAGATATTTATAGGAGTAAAATAAGCATAGCCATTTTCAGATGCGTAATTAAATGCCGTATTAATTATTAAGCTCGATTGTTGATCAAAATTATCTAAGTTCATAATATCCTATCACTTAGATATGGTTGTTCATTAATAACAACACAAGGGGGAAATTTAATTATCCAGTTTTTTTTCTTTAATTGCGTTACTAACACGAAGGTAATGTTCTGCGTGTTGCATATAATTTTCTGCAGCTACTCTGTCACCAGCAGACGATGCATCTCTTGCTAAAATTTCGTACTTTCCCATAACCTCTATAGGTTTTCCTTTAGGTTTACTTTCTGGTTTTAACCTATACCCATTATTGTTTACAATAGATTTTTTTTTTAAAGGTTTTCCTCTGCTTCTTTTAAAAGAGTTATTTTTCTTCATATATTTTGGCCTTGTTTTAAGTTTTTCCTAATACACATCTCGGTGTACTGCTGTAGTCATTAAATACTTTAATATTTTTAAAATTATTTTCTTTCATTATCTCAATAATGTCTTCAGCTTGATCAAAACCTATTTCGAATAACACTGGTAAATTTTTCTTTCCTATTTTTTTTATACTATCTGTTATTATTCTAAAAGCTGTTAAGCCATCCTTACCACCGTTTAATGCTATGTAAGGATCATAATCTTTAACCTTTACATCTAAATTCTTTATATCCTCTTTTTTAATATAAGGAGGGTTTGAAATTAAAACATCAAAATTCAGATTGCTGAAACAATTTAACCAATCACAACAAATAAATTGCATTCGATCAATAGTATTATTAAGTATAGCATTTTTTTTTGCTATGTAAACGGCTTCTTTATTAATATCTGTAACTAAACATTTAGCTGACGTATAATATTTTAATAAAGAAATTGATAATGCTCCTGAGCCTGTTCCTAACTCTAAAACATCTTTAATTGGAATTTTCTCTTTTATCAAAATGTCAATTAAAACTTCGCTATCTATTCTGGGAGAAAATATATGATTATTTATTTCTAATTCAACATCTCTAAAAATAATTTTATTAAAAATCCTTTCTATAGGTTTTCCTAATAACCTTTCTTCAAATATTTTTTCAAGTTCTATAATTTGCTTATTGTTAAGAAGGAAATTTTCATTAAATACTTGTTCTTCTAAACTAATACCAAATTTTTCTCTGATTATATATCTTACTTCAAAAGAGGGATTACTTATATTTTTTTTTTTAAAAAT
>JAYYAX010000032.1:0-15418 GCA_036042925.1 Pseudomonadota bacterium | reverse complement strand
GACAAAGACTATAATGTTTTTAAATAAATAAAGATATTAAAAAAATAAAAAAAAAAAAATTAATACATAATACAACAAAAAAAAACAACCACAACTGTAAAAACAAGATTCATAGTTAATAGCCAACAAATTATTAGAGTAGATGAGGAAGACTCTGCTTTCATTAATAAGAATTTAGAAGATCGATTAATTAAAAAAATTGACAGTTATATTATAGGAAAAGATGTAGCAGTAATTTCAGACTATAATAAAGGCATAATAACTGAAAGAATTTCTAAATATGTTATAAAAAAATCAAATGCTTTAAATATTCCCGTCATAATAGATCCCAAAAATGAAGACTTTAATATTTACAGAAATGCAACTTTAATAACACCCAATCAACTAGAGGTTTCAAAAGTTACAAAATTGAAAGCTAAAAGCGATAAAGACGCAGAAGCCTGTGGTAAAACTATAATAAAAAAATATGATATAGATAAAGTATTAATTACTCGAGGAGAAAAAGGGTTATTATTGGTAAGTAAAAAAGCATCTGTATACTCTCCTACAGCTGCAAAAGAAGTTTTTGATGTATCTGGTGCTGGAGACACAGTGCTTGCTGTTATTGCTGCATGCTACCCTAATAAAATAGCAGAAAAAGAAATTTTTGATGTATCCGGTGCTGGAGACACAGTGCTTGCAGTTATTGCTGCATGCTACCCTAATAAAATAGCAGAAAAAAAAATTTTATCTTTGGCAAATAAAGCTGCCGGAAAAGTAGTAGCTAAAATTGGGACAAGCACGATATCTATAGACGAACTTATTAAAAACAAAAAAAATAATTCCAAAGATAAAATCTTAGATCTCAAAACGCTTAGTAAAAAAATAGAAACAGATAAAGAAAAAGGACTAAAAATAGGTTTCACAAATGGATGTTTTGATATTTTACATTATGGTCATGTAAAATATTTAGAAAAAAGTAAGTTGTATTGTGACAAGTTAATAGTGGCTTTAAACAGTGATAAATCCGTAAAACTAATTAAAGGAAAAAGTAGGCCTATTAATAATCAAATTACTAGAGCAAGTATAATTTCTTCTCTTAATTGTTGTGATTACATAATTATATTTGATGAAAGAACGCCTTTATCTTTAATTAAAAAAATTAAACCTGATTTAATTACTAAGGGTGGAGACTATAAAAATAAAAAAATAGTAGGAGAAAGCGAAATTAAAAGATGGGGTGGAACTGCGTTAAAGTTGGACTTTATTAATGGCCTTAGTTCTACTAATTTAATAGAAAAGTTAGAAAAATAACTACTTATTAATTTTTTTTCTAATTAGTCTAGTTTTAGAAAATAAATTATAAAGAAATTTTGAGTCCTCTTTTTTTATTGCTAATTCTAGTTTTGCAAGATCTTTTTTAAATATAGCAAGCATATCTAATATAGATTTTTTATTTGATAGCAAAATGTCTCTCCACATGACAGGGTCAGATGCCGCAATCCTTGTAAAATCTTTAAAACCGCTAGCTGCATACTTTATTACTTCTTTTTTTATTGATTTTTCAAGATTTGATACAGTTCCTACTATTGAATAAGCAATAATATGAGGTATGTGAGAGGTAATTGCCAAAACCATATCATGATATTTGGAATCCATAATATCTACCTTCATACCAACTAAATTCCACATTTTTATAACAGTATTTAATGACTTTTTCTTTATATTAATTTCTGGAGTAAGAATACAAAATCCATTTTTAAATAAGCCTTTAAGTCCTGCCTCAGGTCCTGAGTTTTCAGTGCCAGCAATAGGGTGTCCTGGTACGAAATCAATTCCTTGAGGTAAATATTTTTCTGCTATAGTTATTAAGGACTTTTTTACTGAGCCTACATCTGTAATTATTGCATTCTTTTTAAGATGTCTAGATATTTTTTTTATTACACTTGAAAAAGCTGCAACAGGAACACCTATAATTACAACATCAGCATCCTTTACTGTTTCTTCAATATTTTCCTCAACTTTATCTACTATGTTTAATTTTCTTAGTATATTTCTTGTTTTTTTAGTTCTAGAAAATGCGCTTGAGGTATTATGGAATCCAGAATTTTTTAAATCCCTAGCTAAGGAAGAGTTTATTAACCCTACTCCTATAAATGCTATTTTATTAATTTTTTTCACTATGTTACGAAAGTTTTAAATTTGGAAAAGCTCCTAATATTTTGATCGAGTCGCTTTCCGAAATTTTATTAGATATATATAAGTAATTACTTTTAAAATTAGTTATATTTCTTATGTTTATTTTTTTTATTTTATTTTTAGCTTTAAAAAGTGTCAAACTCTTTCCTTCTAAAATAGGTTTATATTTTGATATTACCAATAATTTAGGAAGACTATTTTTTTCGCATAAAAATGGTACTGGTGCAACTATAAATAAATCTTTAAAATAATCATCTAACCACCAGTCATTTCGCTTAAGCTTGCCGGGAAAAGGAAGTATTATAAGTGTGTTTTTTTTTCTTTTTGCCAACAAGAAAGCTTTTTTTCTTTCTTCAAAAGTATCAAATTGAAAGTTGTTACCAAAAGAGCAGTAAAGAGTTTTTTTTTCAAATTTTGTTAAAAAGTCAGGTATTAAAAAATTTAATTTACCCTGCAGTCTAATCTGATGCCAAAATATTTCTCTCCAAAAGTTGAATATATCTTTCTCAGACAAAAGTGTTCCTTTTTTTAAAAATAGTCTTGCCAAAATTTGCATTTGTCTCTCAGGTCGAAATAAGTTTATTCCATCTTTTTCACTTCTTTTGATTTCTCCTATCTTTAATGATAATTTTGACCTATCTTTCAAAAGGTTTAATATCTTATCGTCTATTACATCTATTTTTGTTCTGAACTTTTGTAGATTTTTCATATATTTCAAACTTTTTATTTTCAATAGAAGTCATAATAATGTATTTTGTTTATTACAAAACACTTCAAATTTTATGTTATATCAAAAAAAAAAATTTAAAAGTATTTATAACTTAATACATAAACCTTATTTTTCTTTAAAGAAAAATTTTAAATTAAATTCTGGTGACGAAATTCTTAATCCCTCAATAGCATATAAAACCTATGGCAGGCTCAATAAAATGAAATCAAATGCAATTTTAATTTGTCATGCTCTTACAGGAGATCAGTATGCAGCTGAACGCCACCCTTTGACAAATAAAAAAGGTTGGTGGCAGGATTTAATTGGTAAAAATAAAGTCTTTGATACTAAGAAATATTTTATTATAAGCTCCAACGTGCTTGGAGGATGTATGGGAACTACTGGCCCTAACAGTATAAACCCAAAAACCAATAAAGCTTATGCACTATCTTTTCCAGAAATCTCTATTAAAGATATGGTTTCTCTTCAATTAGAATTGATTAATAGTTTTGGAATAGAAGAGTTATTTTGTGTTGTTGGTGGATCTATGGGAGGCATGCAAGTATTAGAATGGGGAATAAATCACAGCAACAGAGTAAAACTATTAATACCTATTGCAACCTCTTACAGACACACAGCCCAGAATATAGCATTTCATGAGGCAGGAAGACAAGCTATTAAAACAGATCCGTATTGGAAAAATGGTGACTATATAAAAGAAAAATCATTTCCTAAACAAGGTCTTGCAGCAGCCAGATCAATAGCTCATATTACTTATATGTCTGAAGAACATTTGGAAAAAAAATTTGGAAGAGCTAAAAAATCAAAACCATTATCTCAAATTTTCGAAGGTAGTTTTGAAGTAGAAAGTTACTTACAATACCAAGGAATATCTTTTGTTGAAAGGTTTGATGCTAATTCCTATTTATATTTAACCAGGTCTATGGACAGGTTTGATTTATCTGAAGAATTTAAAGGAGTACTGCAAAAAGCATTCATTAATAATATGTCTAGATGGTTACTAATTTCTTTTACTAGTGATTGGTTATTTCCTACTTCAGAAAGTAAAGTTATTGTTAATGCTCTTATGGCTAATGCATGTGATGTAAGCTTTGTTGAAATCAATTCTAATAGAGGACACGATAGTTTTCTTGTAAAAGTGCCAAGGTTTTATGATATTTTAAGGGGATTTCTTTCAGGAGTGAAAATTAATGCAGACGGATAGAAAAGATCATTTAATAATCTCTAATATTGTAAAAAAAAATTCTAGAGTTCTTGATATTGGCTGTGCAGAAGGTACTTTACTTAAAAAACTAGAATCAAATAAAAATATCTCTGGTCAAGGAATTGAGATTGATCATAAAAAAGTAGAAATTTGTTTAAGGAAAGGTCTTTCTGTAGTAGAAGGAGATGCTAATTTTGAGATTAAAAACTTTCCAGATCACTCATTTGATTATGTAATTTTAAGCCAAACGTTACAAACTGTTTCAAAACCAAAATTAATTTTGAACGAAATTTTAAGAATAAGCAAACACGCAATTATCTCATTTCCGAATTTTGGTCATTGGCTATGTAGGTTACAATTATTTTTTTTAGGGAAAATGCCTGTCACTCAGGATTTAAAACTTTCTTGGTATGATACTCAAAATATTCATTTATGTACTATGAATGATTTTTTTGAATTATTAAAAGAAATGAAACTTAAATCTAAAGAAATATATGGAATAACAAGGAATAAAAAAGTAATAAAATCAAGCAAATTTTTTTTAAATATTTTTGCAGCGCATGCTGTTCTACTAGTTGAAAAGTCTAGCTAGAAACTTCTTTTAATAGAAGCTCCTAAAACATCAAATATAGTATCAATTTGATCCCTGTTAATAATTAAAGGAGGAGATAAAGCTATAGTGTTTCCAGTATAACGAACCATGACTCCGTTATTAAAACATTCTTCAAAAACATCTCTCCCTAAAGTACTATTATCTTTAGTTCTGCTATCTAACTCAATCCCGGCAACCAAACCTATGTTTCGAACATCTTTGACCATATTTAGCTTTGAAAGTGAATGTGCTTTATCACCAAAATACTTTTCTAATTTTTTTGCATTTTCAAATAATTTTTCTTCTTGATAGACTTCTAACGTAGCAATACCTGCAGCACAAGCTAATGGGTGACCTGAATATGTATAACCATGAAAGAGCTCGATTTTATTTTTATTATTTTTTAAAAGAGTTTCATAAATTTCGTATTTCACTCCTACAGCTCCCATTGGAACCGTAGCATTTGTTATTCCTTTTGCCATTGTCATTATATCTGGTACAACTTTAAATTTTTCTGCTGCAAAACTCGCTCCTAGCCTACCAAAACCTGTTATTACCTCATCAAAAATCAAAAGAATATTATTTTTTGTACAAATTTTTCTTAATTTTTCTAGATAGCCTAGAGGAGGAACTAGTACACCAGTAGAGCCTGCTACCGGTTCTACTATAACGGCAGCTATATTTTCGCTTCCATGAAAATCAATAATATCCTCTAAAGCATCTGCTTTTTCTTTACCGTGTTTAGGTTGTCCCTTAGAAAAAGAATTTTTTTCAGGTATGTGTGTATGGGGTAGGTGTATAACACCGTTTAATAGATTTCCAAATTGCTCCCTATTTGCAACTATTCCTCCTACTGATGTTCCACCAAAGCCTGAACCATGATAACCTCTAGCTCTACCGATAAATTTTTTTTTTGCCCCCATACCTTTAGCATTATAATATGCTAATGCTATTTTAAGAGCTGAGTCTACGGCCTCAGACCCAGAATTGGTAAAAAAAACACTATCTATATTTTTGGGCAAAATAGATGTTAATTTTTTGGCAAATTCAAAAGATAACTTATGCCCCATTTGAAAAGACAATCCGTAATCCATTTTCTCTACTTGGTTTTGTACTGCCTTGACTATTTTCTCTCTGCAATGTCCAGCATTTACACACCATAAACCAGCAACTGCATCGAGAATTTTATCTCCCGTTTCAGTCTTATAATACATACCTTTAGCACTTTCGAGTAACTTTGGATGTTTTTTAAACCATTTATTATCCGTATACGGCATCCAATAAGAATTTTTTACTTTTCTTGATAGTTTCATAATGTATTATTTAAAGCTGAAAGGTTTAATATGAACATAACTAAAAAAATCCTAAAAAAATTAACTTTGAAGATTATTGCAGATGATAAAACTATTGTAAACAATCAAAAACTAAAAGAGCTAGTAAAGAAAAACTCTCAAGTTCTTTCTCAGCTTGGTATAAAAAAAAATGATAATGTAGTTATTGTTTTAAACAATAGTTTAGAATTTGTGATAAGTTTTTTGAGTACAGTAAACGTATGTATTTCTGCTCCTTTAAATCCAAATTACACTGAAGGTGAATTTAATTTTTATTTTTCTGATTTAAAACCTAAATTAATTATAACTAACTTTGAAAATGATCATGCCGCAATTTTATGCGCAAAAAAATTTAAAATAAAAATACTCAATATTAAAAATTATATTTTTCAAACAAATTCAAAAAAGAATTTTAAAAATATTTTGAGTTCAGGTCTTAATGATACAGCCTTAGTTTTGCATACCTCAGGAACAACATCTAAACCCAAAATGGTTCCTCTAACACATAGTAATATAATTAATAGTGCTTTTAATATTAGTACATCGTTAAGACTGTCTAGGAAAGATAAAAATATAATTCTAATGCCTTCTTTTCATATTCATGGAATTGTTGCATCAATTCTTGCTCCATTAGTTTCCGGAGGAAAAATAGTAGTTTTACCAAAATTTAATGCACTCAGTTTCTATAAGTCATTGGCCACACATTCTCCTTCATGGTTTACTGGAGTTCCCACCATGTTGCAGTCAATTCTAGATAGGTCAGAAAAAAATTCCAAAATAATAAATAATCATAAGCTTAGGTTTATTAGATCGTCTTCTGCTTCTTTACCTACTGCTACTCTTAAAAAACTTGAAAAACTATTTAAAGTTCCAGTAATTGAAAGTTACGGAATGACTGAAGCTTCTCACCAAATGACCTCAAACTTACTGCCACCCAGAAAAAGAAAAGTTGGAAGTGTTGGAGTACCTGAAGGAATTAAGGTAAAAGTAATAAATGAAAATCATAAAAAATCAAAAGATTATGAAGTTGGTGAAATATTAGTTAAGGGAAGAAGTATCTTCAAAAAGTATATTGCTAGTAAAAAAATAAATTCAGACTCTTTTAATAACGGTTGGTTTCGTACTGGAGATTTAGGTTATTTTGATGAGGATGGATATCTCTTTATTTCTGGAAGAATAAAAGAAATAATAAATAGGGGGGGAGAAAAGATTAGCCCTAAAGAAGTAGACGAAGTATTTATGAATTACAAAAAGGTCAATAAAGCTGTTTCCTTTTCCATAGATCACCCTAAATTAGGTGAAGATATTGGATTAGCCATAGTACTTAATAAAAATGTAAAATGCACTTCTAGCGAATTAAAGATTTTTGCCCAAGACAAGCTAGCACAATACAAAATACCTAAAAAAATTATATTTCTAAAGGAAATTCCTTTAGGTGCAACTGGAAAAATACAAAGAATTGGATTGGCAAAAAAATTAGGAGTTAAATAATGAGAGTTTGTATTTATGGTGCAGGAGCAATTGGAGGAATGCTGGGATTTCTTTTGCAAAAAAGTGGGGTTGATGTAACTCTTATTGCCAGAAGAAATCACTATGAAGAAATAAAAAAAAATGGATTAACTTTTGTCAGTAAGGAGTTCAATATAGAAGATACTTACAAATTTAAAATTTATGATAGCTTAGAAAATTTAGGAAAATTTGATTTAGTTATAAATAGTCTTAAAGCACATTCAGCCAGTCAAACAGCCGATCAAGTTTCTAATATTTTAGATAAAGATACAATTCTGCTTCCAACTTTAAATGGAGTTCCTTGGTGGTTTTTTTACAAATTTGGAGGTAAGTTTGATGGGTATAAACTAAACTCAGTGGACCCCGAACTAAAATTATGGGAAAATATAAATCTCGAAAAAGTTATAGGGTGTGTAGTATATCCAGCTGCAATAATTTATAAACCAGGAATAATACACCATATTGAGGGAAAAAGATTTATATTAGGAGAACCTGATAATAACAGATCAGAAAGAATAGTCTATCTTTCTAAATTATTTAGTAATGCAGGGTTAAAGGCACCGATAAGCAAAAATATACGAAGTGATATTTGGTTGAAATTAATAGGAAATAGCTCTTTTAATCCATTATCAGTTATTACAAAAAATACTCTTAAAGAAATTTGTGATAATGAGGATAGTAGAACTATAATAGAAAATATGATGAAAGAAGCAATTTCAATTGGAAAAAAATTAAATATAGAGCAAAAGCTTACAATTGAGAAAAGAATTGAAGGAGCTAGAAATGTAGGAGACCATAAAACGTCTACTCTTCAAGACTTTGAAAATAAAAGACCCTTAGAACTAAATGCATTAATAAAAGCTCTAATTGAATTGGGCGAAATTACTAACATCGAAACTCCAACTTTAAGTACTGTTTACAAATTAGCAAAAGTATTGGCAGAAAATGCCGGCTGTCCTTCTGTTTAAAAACCTAGTGCTATTCCATCTTTTCTAGGATCTGACCCTCCTATTAGATAATTATTTTCTTCAATCATTATAGCTTGTCCCCCGCCATGAGGTATATCTATAAATTCAATTATATGTCCTAGCTTTTTAAGTGACTCAGTAATATTTGCACCAAAGGTTTTTTCAAGAGAAAGAACTCCATCATAAAAAAAACTTCTTTGATGATCTAAAGCCAATTGGACGTCCATAGCGTAATCGATTACATTAGTTAAAAAATGACATTGTCCAACAGGTTGATAGTGGGCTCCCATAACGCCAAAAGGCATTAACGGCTTTCCATCTTTTAATAACAATCCAGGTATTATGGTATGCATTGGCCTTTTGTTTGGTTCAAAAAAATTAGGATGGTTTTTTTCAAGATTAAAGGAGGCTCCCCTATTGTGAAGCAATACTCCTGAGTTAGGAGCAACAATACCACTTCCAAAAGGATGGAATATGGAATTTATAAAAGAAACGCAGTTCCTATCTTTATCCACAACGCTAATATATACTGTGTCTTTATTATTTTGTAACGGATAAATATCTAGTTTCTTAATAGTTTTTTTAAGATCTATCATCCTACTTAGCTTTTTTGAATATTCTTTAGAAAGCATTTGTTCCAATGGAACTTTTGTAAATCTAGGATCTCCAAGGTATTTATTTCTATGATAAAAAGCAATTTTAGAGGCTTCTGCTTCTAAATGAACTCTTTCTACAGAATTAGCTTCCATAGAAGAAAGGTCAAACTCCTGTAATATATTTAATATCATCAGAGCAACAATTCCCTGACCATTGGGGGGACACTCAAATACATCATATCCTCGATATATACTAGAGATGGGTTCTACATATTCAACATTTAAATTAGAAAAATCGTTAAGAGTATGGTTTCCTCCAATAGATTGAAGTTTCTGAACAATATCTTCAGCAACCCAACCACGATAAAAACCATCTCTTCCATATTTCGCGATCTCTCGCATGGTTTTAGCAAGTTCCGGTTGTAAATGTAAATCTCCTGCTAAAAAAGGTTTATCTCCTTTTAAAAATATTTTTTTACAATCTTTGTCATTGTTTAGCTTATTACTCTCTCTAGACCACATGTCAGCAATAACATCGGCTACTATGTAACCATTTTCCGCTAAATCTATTGCAGAGGATAATAATTCTTTCATAGGTAAAGTTCCATAATCTGCATTGATTTTAGTCCATGCTGCAACTGCTCCTGGTATTGTAATAGCATCTGAACTGTAAGGGTCAATTGTATTGTTTTCAGTAACTTTTAATTTATTATAGTCAATGTTAGCAATAGAAAAACCTGATCCATTAATAGCCTCTACCTTTTTTTTTTTTTGACTATAGAAAATACAAAAACAATCGCCCCCTATACCTGTAGAATGTGCCTCCACGACACCTAAAACAGCCGCTGCTGTTATGGCTGCATCGAAAGCATTACCACCTTTTTTCATTATATTTAGCGCCTCTCTAGTAGCATCTGGATGAGAGGTGGCGACCATTGCATTTTTTGCATAAGCCGGCGATCTTGAAGGAAGGTGCAGATTTCTCATAATTATCGAAAAAAATATTTTTTAAGTATACTATTTAAAAAATAAAAAGTAACTATCTTTTGTTGACACAATATAAGACAGGTGTATATTCAAAATTTTAGAATGTGATGATATGTTTGCAGTAATTAAATCTGGTGGAAAACAATACAAAGTTGCTTTGGGTTCAATTTTAAAGCTAGAAAAAATTGATAAGAAAAAAAACAGTGATGTATTATTTACTGAAGTTCTTATGATTAATAATGAAGCCTCTAACGAGTTAGGAACACCTTTTCTGAAAAACGTTGAAGTTAAAGGAAAAATTTTAGAAAATAAAAAGGATAAAAAATTAATCATTTTTAAAAAGAGAAGGAGACATAATTCTAGACGAAAAAATGGACATAGACAAAGTATATCGATTGTCAAAATCGAGGAGATAATTGTAAATGGAAAGAGTTTTAAAGATAATAAAACAGCAAAAGTTTCAAAGCCAAAAAAGAACATTGAGAAAAAAGAAGCAGAATTAAAAGAAAAAAAAGTAAAAAATAAGGGGCAATAAATGGCAACAAAAAAAGCAGGTGGAAGTTCTAGAAATGGAAGAGACTCAGCTGGAAGAAGACTAGGTGTTAAAAAATATGGTGGAGAATTAGTTTTGCCAGGTAATATTATTGTTAGACAAAGAGGTACTAAGTTTTACCCAGGAGAAAACGTCGGAATTGGTAAAGATCATACTTTATTTGCTCTCAAAGAAGGTAAAGTCTCTTTTAAGAAAAAGTCCTCTGGTAAAAAATTTGTAGTAGTTGATACCTCATAAAATTAATGAAATTTCTAGATGAAGCTAAAATATTTCTGCAATCAGGAAAAGGTGGGAATGGATGCGTCAGTTTTAGAAGGGAAAAGTATATTGAATTCGGAGGGCCAGACGGTGGTGATGGCGGAAAAGGAGGGAATATATTTTTCAAAGGTGTTCTTAATAAAAATACATTAATTGATTTTAGATTTCGACAACATTTTAAGGCGCAAAAAGGAAGAGATGGGGCAGGTAAGAAAAAGAAAGGTGCCAACGGAAATAATATATTTATTGAAGTACCTGTTGGTACATCTATATATAATGATGACTATTCAGTAAAGTTATTAGAAATAAAGGAAGAAAATTCTGAACTTTTATTCCTTAAAGGTGGAAACGGAGGATTTGGAAATTATAAGTTTAAATCATCTAAAAATATTGCACCTAAAAAAGCAAATGCAGGTTATCCAGGAGAGGAAATGTGGGTAAGACTTAGATTAAATCTGATTGCTGATATCGGGATCATTGGACTTCCTAATGCCGGAAAGTCAAGCTTTTTAAAGTTTGTTACTAATGCTAGTCCTAAAATAGCTGATTATCCTTTTACCACGTTGTTTCCCAACCTAGGCGTTATTTATAATAAAGATCACCAGGAAATAATCCTGGCGGATATTCCAGGAATAATTAAGAATGCATATAAAGGATTGGGGTTAGGCTTAAAATTTTTGGGGCATGTCGAAAAATGTAGTCAAATTTTACATTTTATAGACATTAGTAAAAGAGATATAATAAAACAGTATGAAGTAATTAGAGAAGAATTAAGCAAGTATGGAAAAGGATTAGATAAAAAAAAAGAAATAATAGTTCTAACTAAAAAAGACTTGGTAAATGAAAAAGTTTATTCTAAAAAAAAAAAACAATTAGAGCATTATACTGAAAAAAATAATTATGCTATTTCTATTAAAGATAAAATAAGTATAGACAAACTAGTTAATAAGTTAATTTTTAAAAACGAAAGTATGAGTAGAAATAAGGAAAATAAATGGAGTCCTTAAATAAAAAAATATTAAAATCTGCTTCCAGAATAGTAATTAAAGTTGGCTCCTCCTTGCTAATAAATGAGAGAAATAATTTAATTGATAAAAAGGTTCTAAATAATATTTGTGAAGACATAGATTTTTTAATTAATCAATCAAAAGAAGTTTTAATCGTATCGTCTGGAGCATTTGCTTTAGGTAAGAAGGTTTTAAAAATTAATAATACAACAAATTTAAAAATATCAGATAAGCAAGCAGTAGCTTCCATAGGTCAAATACTCATGATTAATAGTTGGAGAGAAGTACTTTCTAAATATAATATAGTTTGTGGACAGGTACTGTTAACTCATCAAGATGCAGAGACAAGAAGAAACTCTATTAATGCAAGAAATACTATAGAATCTTTAATTAAATTTAATTCCATAGCAATTATTAACGAAAACGATACAGTAGCAACCAAGGAGCTAAAATATGGAGATAATGATCAGCTTGCTGCAAGAGTTGCTCAATTATCATGTGCCGATCTATTAATAATACTTTCTGATGTAGATGGTTTATATGAAAGTAATCCAGAAAAGAATCCGAGAGCAAAATTAATTAAAGAAGTTAAAATTATAAATAAGCAAATAGAAAAAATCTCCGAAAATACTTCTTCAAAATATTCTGTAGGTGGAATGGAAACCAAGATTAAAGCTGCAAAAATTGCGTTAGCTTCTGGCTGCAACCTGATTATTACTAAGGGGAATAAAGATAATCCGATAAAGAAATTATTTAAAAATGGAAAATCTACATGGTTTTATACTCATACTACGGCTAAAACAGCAAGAAAAAAATGGATATCCTCCCAAGTAAAAATTTTGGGTAGTATTATTATAGACGATGGAGCTGAGGATGCTTTAAAAAAAGGAGCGAGCTTATTGCCAGCAGGTATAATAAAAGTAAAAGGAATATTCTCTAAAGGTGATACTATAAAAGTTCTTAATAAAAATAAAAAACTAGTTTGTATAGGTTTTTCCTCTTATCCATCTAAAGATGCTAAAAAAATTGCAGGCTTCAAAAGTGGCGAAATTAAAAAGCTATTGGGGTACCATCAAAAAGATGTAGTTATTCACAGAGATGATATGGTAATAAAAAATGAAAAATATTGAAAAACAAATTATTAATATTTGCAAATCATCATTAGTTGCTTCTAAAAGCTTAGTTGATATAAAAAATATTGAAAGAAATAAGATCTTGAAACTTATTGCTAGAAATTTACTGAGAAAAAAATCATATATTTTATTACAAAATAAAAAAGACATTGATAGGGCTAAAAAAGAAAATCTTCCTAAACATTTAATTGATAGATTATTGCTAGATGAAAATAGAATATCTAACATGTGCAAAGATATTTTGAATATTGCCAAATTAAATGATCCTTTAGGAAAAGTTATTAGTTCTACAGTAAGACCAAATGGACTAAAAATTTCCAAGGTAACAGTTCCTTTGGGATTAATAGCCGTAATTTTTGAGTCTAGACCTAATGTAGCATCTGATGTTGCAGCACTTTGTATTAAATCTGGAAATGGCGTAGTCTTAAAAGGAGGTAAAGAAGCAAAGTTTTCTACTGAAGCAATTATAAAAATAATTAAAGATTCTTTAAAAGAATGCAATATTAATCACAGAATTGTAACCTCCTTAAATGATTACACAAGAAAATCAGTAAATATATTACTTAAAATGGACAAATATATTGATGTCTTAGTTCCGAGAGGAGGAAAATCTCTAATTGAGAATATAAAAAAAAATAGTACTATTCCTGTTTTCTCTCATCTTGATGGATTATGTCATACTTATATTGATAGCTTTGCGGAGAAATCTATGGCTATCAATGTAACCTTAAATGCTAAAATGAGAAGAACTAGCATTTGTGGTGCAACAGAGACTATACTATGTCATAAAAAGGTATCTGAAACAATATTACCCGACTTAATAGACATACTAATTAAAAAAGGCTGTACTGTAAAAGGCGATAGCAAAATAAAAAAGTTTAATAAAAATACTGCTCCGGTTAAAAAGGCAGATTGGAGCACAGAATATTTAGACTCCATTGTCTCTATAAAAATTGTAAATTCGCTAGAAGAAGCAATTGACCATATTAACAAGTTTAGCTCTGGACATACAGATGCTATAATAACAAGGAGTAAAGTATCGGCAAAAGTATTCCTTAAATCTATTAATAGTGCTATAGTAATGCATAATACATCTACTCAGTTTGCTGATGGAGCAGAGTTTGGATTAGGAGCGGAAATTGGGATTTCTACAGGAAAGTTACATGCAAGAGGTCCTGTTAGTGTATCAGAACTTACTACCTATAAGTACATAGTACTTGGGAAGGGACAGCTTAGGAATTAATATTATTTTTGCTAACAAAAATTTAAAAAATTTAAATATTGGATTGTTTGGTGGAAGCTTTGATCCTGTACACCAAGGACACTTTCACATAAGCAACGCAGCTATCAAATCATTACAATTGAGTCAAATTTGGTGGTTGGTGTCTACGAGAAATCCACTAAAAAAAAAATCTCAAAAAAATACTGTAATTGAAAGATTAAATAATATAAAGATAAAAAATAAAAACTTTAAAGTAAAGCCTATGGCGTTAGAATTGAAACTAGGAACAAATTATTCGTATGAGACAGTTAATTTTTTAAAAAAAAGATTTCCTAATGTTAATTTTTTTTGGATAATTGGAGCTGATAATCTTTTAATAATGCATAAATGGTATAATTGGAAAAAATTATTTTATATGTGTCCTGTTATTGTCTTTGATAGGCCTAATTACTTTTATAAATCAATTTGCTCTAAAGCAGCAAAATATTTCTGGTATAATAGAATTGACGTAAAAGAATTTAAAAAAAATGATTATTGTTTTCCCAAGTGGTCTTATGTAAAAATTAAACTCGATTATCATTCTTCATCATCTCTAAGGAGACATAACTAGCATATGAAAAATAAAACTATAGACCTTTGTAATTTTATAAAAAAAAATTTATCTAAAAATAAAGCTCAAGAGATTACAGTAATTAATTTAAAAAAAAAAACAAGTATTGCTGATTATATGATTATTTGTACAGGTACATCAAATAGGCATATTACCGCTTTATCAAACTACCTGAGTGAAGATTTAAAAAGATTAGAATTGAACATGCTAAATATAGAAGGAAAGAGAGGTGGAGATTGGATTATAGTAGATATTGGAGATATAATCATTCATCTATTTCGAAGTGAAGTAAGAGAATATTATAATTTAGAAAAAATGTGGACAATTAATTAAATTTAATTAAATGCTTTTTACTGTCAGCAATAACAATTTTGTATTCTTAAAAAAATATATTTTATTTATATTGAAATTTATTTTAACTTATTTTCTAACTACATTTTATGCAAACTCTAATGACCCAGAAGAAAAATTAAAGCAAATAGAAAAAGAGTTAGAAAAAAATCATATAATTGAAAAAACTCTTAAGAAAAAACAGAAAAA
>JAYYAX010000031.1:0-19430 GCA_036042925.1 Pseudomonadota bacterium | reverse complement strand
CTCAAAGGTAGATTCCCACGCGTTACTCACCCGTCTGCCACTTTCCACTAAACCGAAGTCTAGTTTCTCGTTCGACTTGCATGTGTTAAGCCTGCCGCCAGCGTTCGCTCTGAGCCAGGATCAAACTCTTAAGTTTGATTTAAATTATATCGCTGACCCGACACATATTGCTAACTAAAGCTTTAGTTAAGATTTATATGCGCCGTGTCGCAGTTGCCACCGTCGCCTATAAATCCCTTTTTAATATTCAATTTTCAAACAGCTGTCAGTTTTACTGACAAGATGATATAACTACACCCAGAATCTCACTATGTCAAACTAAAATTTTACTGGACAGCATTTTTTTTTTATACTTAAATTAAGCATGGATAATCATATTGTATTATCAACACTTTTTGACAACCAAGTCTTGTCAGTAGAATTCAAAAATACTGAAAAAAGTAATGCTTTGAGCCTTAAAATGCTTACCGAGTTATTAGAATTACTCTCAAAAAAAAAAATAGTGAAAAAATACAAACTATTGGTTTTTAAAGGTTATAAAGATAGCCCTTTTAGCGCAGGCGCAGATTTAACGGAGGTAAAAAAATTAAAAAAAAAAAATAATATACAAAAATATCATAGTAAACTTAATAAACTTCTAAAGTTATTAAATAATCTAGATTTAATAAAAATTTCTATACTCAAATCACACTGTATTGGTGCTGGTTTTATCTTGGCAATGAATACAGATATTTCCATAGCTAATTCAAGTTGCTCTTTTTCAGTTCCAGCTGCAAAGCTTGACATTAAATTACCTTCTTACCAAATACAACTTTTGAAAAAAAAGTTTCCTAATAATCTTTTTCTGAAAGAAGTTCTTTTGACTGGGCGTAAATTTTCTTCTAAAGAAGCTTATAACTTTAACTTGATAAACTTAGTTTTAGATAATAAAAATTTTAATAATAACTACCTTAATTTTATAGAAGATTTTATAAAAAATAATAAAAAAACTTTAGACTATTATTATCAAAAGTTAGCATGAAGAAAATTATGTGTTTTTACTTAATAGTGCAGAATTACTATTTAACATTTCATCAACAAAAGTAATACATTTCCCACATTTTGGTCTGCAATTGTAATAAGAATATATATTCTTTGTTTTAGATACACCCTCGTTTACTGCTTTTTCAATTTTTTTACTAGTTATATTGTTACAAATACAAACGTACATTATTAAATATTAATGAAAATGAGAATTAATGTCAATAACATTAAGAATTATTATCAAAAAAAAACATTTTAATTATTTTTTAATTAATTTATCATTCTTGAGATCAAAATGACTGAAAAATTAATTAAAAGATTAACAGTATCTGATATATTTTCAAAAAAAAATGCCTCTAAAATAGTGGCGTTGAGTTGCTATAGTTCCCAAATCTCTAAAATAGTTGATAATTATGCTGATATTATTTTAGTAGGAGACTCTTTGGGAATGACATTATATGGCCATAAGAACACACTATCTGTTACTAAGGAAATGTTAATAGAGCACGGCAAAACTGTCGTTAATAGTACAAAGAAAGCTTTGATTGTTGTAGATTTGCCTTTTGGAAGCTACGAAAAATCAAAAGAACAAGCTTTTGAAACATCTTCAGAAATAATTTCACAGACTGGCGCTTGTGCCATTAAGTTAGAAGGAGGTGTAGAATTTTCTAGCACTATAAAGTTTTTAGTTGAAAGAGGCATTCCAATAATGGGGCACATTGGATTGATGCCTCAAAGGGTAAAAATCAATGGAAAATTTACAGCTCACGGAAAATCTTCTTCACAGAAAAGAAAAATTATACAAGACGCAAAAAGTATTTCTTCTGCTGGAGTTTTTTCAATAGTTGTTGAGGCTGTTAAGGAAAGTCTTGGAAAACTTATCACAAAAAGTATTCCTGCTCCAACAATTGGAATCGGTGCCGGAAGATATTGTGACGGACAAATTTTAGTTAGCGATGACATGCTAGGATTATTCGACGACTTTACTCCAAAATTTGTTAAAAAATATGCCTTTCTTTATAAAGAAATAGATAAGGCAGTCAAAAATTACCAACAAGAGGTTTTAAATGAAAAGTTTCCATCTAAAAAAAATATTTATGATTAACTTATAGAGTAATTATTGTAAAGGTTTTCTTATGCCACTGGATTTAAGTTCTTTTTTTTTAGCAACACTGGATTTTGAAGATGCTCATAAAATTTTTCGAACCTCACTGTCTCAAAATACAGATTCAAATTATCCTCCTTATGATATAATTAGAGTAGAACAAAACCTTTACAGAATAACTATAGCACTTGCGGGTTTCACCAAAGATAATGTTGAAGTAATGATAGAAGAAAATATTTTAATAGTTCGAAATATTTATAAAGATAAAACTGATAATGACTACGAATATTTGTATAAAGGAATTGCAATGAGATCATTTGAAAAAAAATTTAGGCTAGCAGAAAGCGTAAGAGTAAATAATGCCTTTTTTAAAAATGGTTTATTAAATATTGATCTTATAAAAATAAATATTGAAAAAAAAAGGCCTTTTAAAATTCAGATTAAAGATTGAACTAAATCTTTTTAGAAATAATTTTTAAGCTTAGGTTTAAAACATCTTCTACCTTTAAACTTTTCATTAGAGAAGTATTATGAAATCTGCTGTATCCTTTTACTTCTACCAATTCACTATAGCTTTCAGGCGTTCTAATAAAGTAACTATTTTTACCCCATGGCCTGTAGTTTTGGTCTTTACTCGGACCGAAAAGAGCGAGAGTTTTTATTTTGGATGCCGCGGATAAATGAGTTAAGCCAGAGTCATTGCCTATAAAGAATTTACATATTTTTAAAAGCTCATGTATTTCTAAAATTTTTAATGAGCCTGCTAAATTATGAACATTTTTATTTTGTAGATTTTCTTTTAATTTATTACATAATTTTCTTTCATTTTTGCTTCCTAATAAAATCACAGAATTGAAATAACTTTTATGATTTAATAACTTTTTTATTAATTCTGAGTAATTTTTTAATGGCCAATTTTTTCTTTTCCAGTTCGTTATTGGAGCAACCACTAAAATAGGGGACCTAATATTTTTTTTTACTAATAATGTTTTTATGTATTTATTAGTTTTAGTAATTTTTGGAATTTTTGGAGCTCTAACACCCAAGCCTATTAAATTGCAATATGATTGAACTTTATGGATATTATTATTTTTACTAACGAGTCTAAAAACTTTTTTTTTTCTTACAACTCGGCTTAGAATAGAATTTCTTAAATCTATAACTACATCCCAGACAACAGAATCTAATATTGAGTAAGCTTTAATCCAATGACGTCCTAGTTTTTTTTTTTCAAGAATTATTAATTTTTTAACAGAAAAAAAGCTTGAATAAATTTCGCTTGAAAGAGGGCTACATACTATCGTAATAAAATTATTTTTTTTATTATAGTGATTTAATATAGGTGTTGATAGTATCGCATCACCCAATCTTGTATTACCTATAAAAAGTATTTTCATTTAGCTTTCTTTCAAAGTTACTTACGACATCTCTCCAAGAAATAACATGATTATTTAATTTAGAATTATTACTTAAGGTAATAAATAATCTATTATCACTAAGGACTTGAATCACTTTTCTTGCAAAACTCTCTTCATCTTTAACAATATAACCTGTTTCATTATTATATATACACTCATAAAGCGCCCCTGTTTCTCTTGCAATTACTGGAATACCTATGGCTTGACTTTCTAAAATACTTAAATATTGTACATCATTATCTAAGCTAGGACATAAATGTAATTTATATTTTGTTAATTCTAATACAAATTCTTTTTGAGGTAAGGGTTGCTTTACAAATATGCCGGAATTTTTATTCACTTCTAAAGTCAATTTAAGATTTCTTATTTTTATATTATTAGTGGTTTTACTTTGATATAATAGTTTGGAGTAAATATGAAGTTCAGCCCAAGGAACTTTTGGATGTATATATTTTAACCATACATTAAGCATCCAGTCCAAGCCTTTAGTAGGATGTGTAGTGACAAATACATTAGAATATTGTGAATGCAAAATTTTAGATTCTTTATAGATTTCATCCACACCCAGTTTAAAGTAAATTTTAGGTATATAATTAAAGTTATGAGGTAGTGCATTTATCAAATAATTGTTAGTATACAAAATACAAATTTTTTCTTTAATTAGTTTTACTAGCAGACTATTATCAAAATCTTCTGTAGGTTTATAGTGCAAAAATAAAAATTTTATCTTTGCCTTAACTCTATACTTCAAAAGCTCAATATCCTGAAATAAAATTAATATATCTGCTTCATTATTGTTAAGTTTATTAATATTTTTCCAAACTACATTCTTATAAGAATTTTCGTGATTTGCTCTGTTATAAATAGTTACTTTATGATTTTTTTGGCTCAACGCTATTGAAAACTTAATTAAAATTTTTTCTATTGAATCAAGTGCTTTAAAATTTATAGAACTTGAAGTAAGATTTAAACTATTATCTAGAAAAATAATTTGCACGAAATTAACTATGAATTTTAAAACTACTATTATTAAGATTGAAGGAAAAAACTTTGATGTTTTTTTTCAAAATCTAATAACTAACGATATTAAATTATTGGAAAATAATCAAGCCTTATACAGTTTAATGCTTTCTCCTCAAGGTAAATTTCTTCATGATTTTATTATTGTTAAAGAAAAAGATTTCTTTTTTTTAGAAGTGAACGAACATGAGATTGAAGATTTAGTAAAATTGATAAAAAAATATGACCTTAGAGATAACTTTACAATAAGTGAAGAAAAAAATCTAAGTACATATTTTATATTATATGAAAATGCCCCTGAAAATATTTTAGGTAATTTAAATTTTTGTAAAGTATATAAAAATGAAAATTACACTATTTTTTCTGATCCTAGAAAGGAAAATTTTCTGTTAAGATTATGGATACGAAAAGAAACTATTAAAAGTGAACCTGAGATACTTTCTAAAACTTTATCAAGCAATGAACTTGATCTGGAAAGAATTAAAAAGACCTTGCCCGACTCTTTACTAGACTTAGAGAAAAATAAAAGTTTTGTTCTTAATTATAATTTTAATACACTAAGCGCTATTTCTTTCACTAAAGGCTGCTACATTGGACAGGAAAATACCTCAAGACAAAATTATAGAGGAAAAATTAAGTATGGACTTAAAACACTAAAATTGCTTAATGGAGATATACCACAATTTAATGAAACATTATTTGTTAATAACCAGAAAGTCGGTATAATGAAATCTTCTAGTGAAAATTATGGGTTAGCTTTAATAAGAATAGATTTTTCAGGAAGTCACGATGAGTTATCACTTGATAATTCAAAAACTAAAATGCAATTAATTTAATTTTTTTCTTTGAAGGTTGCTTGAGCTGCAGCTAATTTAGCTATAGGAATTCTGTAAGGTGAACATGATACATAATCTAATCCTATTTTGTGACAAAAATCTATAGATTTAGGATCTCCTCCGTGTTCTCCGCAAATACCTAATTTTATATTCCTCTTAATATTTCTAGATTTTTTCTTAGCTATTTCAATCAATTGCCCTACTCCTGAATAGTCTATAGAAATAAATGGATCATTTTCGATAACATCTTTTTCTATATAGGTTTCAAGAAATCTTGAAGCATCGTCTCTACTAATTCCAAAAGATGTCTGTGTTAGGTCATTGGTACCAAAACTAAAAAAATCAGCATATTTTGCAATCTCATCTGCAACTAAGGCTGCTCTTGGAAGTTCTATCATAGTACCTACAATAAAAGCAGGCATATAATCTTCTTTATTTTTAACCATTTCAGACACTTTTAAAATATTCTGTTTTAAAATATATAATTCTTTAAAGGAAAAAACTAAAGGTAGCATAATCTCAATATTAACTTTTATATTTTTCTCTTTATAAAGTTCAATTCCCGCATCAAGTATTGCTTTAGTTTGCATTTCGTAAATTTCAGGAAAAGTAATACCTAATCTTGAACCTCTGTGACCTAGCATGGGATTAAGTTCTTGCAACTGTTCTACTCTTTTTTTTAGTTCTTCTTTAGAAATTCCCGTAATTTCTAAAAGCTCATTATTGTCTTCGTCTAGTTTCGGAAGAAACTCATGTAATGGCGGATCTAAAAGTCGTATAGTGACTGGGAGCTCCTTCATAATTAAAAAAATTTTCTTAAAGTCTTCTTTTTGGTAAGGTTCAAGCTTTGATAAAGCTATTTTTCTTTCTTTTTCAGTATTAGCTAAAATCATTTCTCTCATAAAATTTATTCTATCGCTATCAAAGAACATATGCTCTGTTCTGCAGAGCCCTATACCTTCAGCACCAAATCTTTTAGCTATTTTTACATCCTCTGGTGTTTCGGCGTTGGTTCTTATTGATAACTTTTTAACTTCATTAGCCCATTGCATAACAATATTAAAATAATCTGATAATTCAGGCTCTACTGTTGATATCCTTCCCATTATTACTTCTCCGGTAGAACCGTTTATTGTAAGTACTTCTTGTGAACCAATTATTTTATCTTTAATTTTTATAGTTTTATTAGCTTCATCAATAAAAATCTCAGTAGCTCCTGAAACACATGGTCTTCCCATACCTCTCGCTACTACTGCGGCATGACTAGTCATTCCTCCTCTGCCAGTTAATATGCCCTTAGCCGCATGCATTCCATGAATGTCTTCCGGGCTCGTTTCAGTTCTAACTAGGATTACTTGTTCGTCTAATTTTGCCAAGGACTCAGCTTCATCAGCATTAAATACAATTTTACCAGAAGCTGCTCCTGGCGATGCAGGCAATCCTTTTGTCAAAACTATTTTTTCAGCATTAGGATCAAGTGTAGGGTGCAAAAGTTGCTCCAGTGTGTTAGCATCTATTCTTTTTAAAGCTTCTTCCTTTGTTATTACATTATCGTTAACTAAATCAACGGCAATTTTAATTGCTGCATTAGTTGTTCTTTTTCCATTCCTAGTTTGTAATATCCAAAGCTTATTTTTTTGAATAGTGAACTCTACATCTTGCATATCTAGATAGTGACTCTCTAATTTCTTGAAAACATCATTTAATTCATTATATAGCTTAGGCATAATTGTCTCCATAGACTGATCATTATTTGGATCCTTAGCATTAGCAGAGTGCTTACTTAGTGGTTCTGGAGTTCTTATACCAGCTACCACATCTTCTCCCTGAGCATTAATTAAGTATTCTCCATAAACCTCACTTTCACCAGTAGATGGGTTTCTAGTAAAGGCAACACCTGTACAACAATCATTTCCCATATTACCAAACACCATTGCTTGAACATTAACAGCAGTACCCCAATTTTCTGGTATTTCGTTTAATTTTCTGTAAGTAATCGCGCGCTGGTTCTTCCAACTATTAAAAACAGCAGATATTGCACCCCATAATTGTGACTTAGGATCTTGAGGAAAATCTTTTTTAGTAAAATCTTTCACTAACTTTTTATATTGCTGTACTAATGATTTCATGTTCTCGGTTTTAAGATCTGTATCTAATATAAAACCATTAGAAAGTTTTTCTGCCTCAAGCAATTCTTCAAAGTCTTCATGCGGCACTCCTAAAACTATATCTGAATACATTTGAATAAATCTTCTGTAGCTATCATATGCAAATCTTTCGTCATTGCTAGCCTCAGCCAGTGATACTACAGTCTCGTCATTGAGTCCTAAATTGAGAACAGTATCCATCATTCCAGGCATTGATGCACGGCTTCCTGATCTAACGGAAACTAGTAGTGGAAAATCAACACCTCCAAATTTAAAATTTAATTTTTTTTCTATGTCACTAATAGCCTCTTCTACTTGCCCTAAAAGTTCTTTAGGGTACTGTTTGTTGTTTTTGTAATAAAAATGGCAAACTTCTGTGGATATGGTAAATCCTGGTGGCACAGATAAACCTAATTTATTCATTTCAGCTAAATTAGCTCCTTTTCCGCCAAGAATATCTCTCATCTCAGCATTTCCGTCTGCTTTTCCAAAACCAAAATTATACACCCACTTATTCATTTTCTAATTTCCCTTTATTAAGTTATGAAAACTAATAAATTTATTAACTCTATTATTTACAAATAACATTAACTCAATCCTATTTTTTCTTAATATTTTATTTTGATGATGAATTTGTACGTTGTCAAAGAAGTTTTGAATAGGATCTATTAAATAAAGCATATTTTTCATTAAATCTTTGTAATCTACAATGCTAATAAGAGCATGCTCTTTTACTTTATTATAAAGATTTATTTCTTCTTTAGTTTCAAACATCTTTATATTTGGCTCTGGTAATGTATTTTTATTCAATTCTTTCTCACTGCTAACAATATTAATAACTCTTTTCATAGATCCTAATAATCTTAATCCACTTTCACTTTTAAAAAAATTACTCAAGTATTTTAGGTTATTATTGATATCTAGAAGATTTAGATTAAATCTCTTTATATTTAGACTTTTTAAAATATTGTGATCTAAATATAATTTTTCTTTAATAAGGTTTTCATACCTTTCCAAAATAAAACTTAGTATCTCCTCATAAACCTTACCTGAAAAATTAGTTTGAGAAAACTTATCTTGAGCTTTTGATGTTTTATAGTAATCTATATTTTTTAAAATCAACTCCGATAAATCTATATTTATTTTCCCCTCTATAACTATTCTGATTATACCCAAAGCTGTTCTTCTTAATGCAAAAGGATCTTTAGAGCTTGTTGGCTGTCTGTCAATTATAAAAAACCCTATCAAAGTATCTAATTTATCAATCATTGCTACATATCTAGCTAAATCAGAGGAAGGTAAATTATCATTCGGTCCTAGTGGTTTATATTGCTCATATAGTGCTTTACATATTGTATTATTATTTTTATCTCTTTTAGCATAGTAAGAGCCCATTATTCCTTGCAATTCTGGAAATTCTTTAACCACTTCCGTAGCTAAGTCATTTTTTAATAATGAAACAGTGTTAGTCAGGTTAGTTTTCATTTTTTCTTCGAAATTAAATTTACTTGCTAGAAATAGAACTAATAACTTTAATCTTTCCACTTTCTCTTGCATAGTACCTATTTCATTATGAAAAATAATTTTATTAAGTTTAAGATAAAAAGTCTCGAGTTTCTGTTTTTTATCTCTTTCCCAGAAAAATACAGCATCCTCTAATCTGGCATTAATTACTCTTTGATTACCCTCAATAAGTATTTTACCACGATCATTTGATTTTATATTACTAACAAGTATAAAAAAATTTGATAGCTTGTTATGCATATCATATGTTGGAAAATATTTTTGATTTTTTTTCATAGTAGTTATCAAAATTTCTTCGGGTAATTTAAGAAAATTTTCTCTAAATTCTGCTAAAAAAATATAGGGCTTTTCTACTAAGCTAGATACTTCTTTTAAAAGTGCTTCATCGTTTTTTATAGTTAGTTTTTTTTGTTTTAAGATTTTTTCTGCATCTGAAAGAATCTTCACTTTTCTATCTTCTTGTTTGATCATCACTTCAAAGCTTTTCATTAAATTGAAATAGTGCTCTACAGATTTTACTTTGTATAATTTTTTAGATAAATTATGGTCTTTGTAGGTTTTATCGTTAGACTCTAAATGTCCTAATTTAAATGATATTTTTTTATTGTTATATATACAAAGAATATTTATAAGAGGTCTTGCCCACCTTAAAGTATTTGAACCCCATTTCATTGATTTTTTCCAGGCAATTTTTTTTAGTTCTGTTTCTAATGCGGATATAAGAAGATTTTTGATTTCTGGTTTTTTAGAGTCTTTAAAAAAATAATATTTTCCTTTTTCTGTTTCTCTTATTACTAAATTATTTTTTTTTGTGTTGAGTGATTTTGCAAATCCAACAACTGCCTTTTCTGGAGAATTATAACGTGGCCCTTTTATAAAGTTTTTTTCTTCATCAAAGTCAATTTTCATATTATAAAAAATAATGGTTATTCTCTTAGCCGTAAAATAATAGTATTCTTTTTCTAGCTTTATTTTTTCTTTTAAAAAACGGTCTTTAATTAAATCCTTAATATTAATTACAGATTCTTCCAAAAAAGATGAAGGCATTTCCTCATTGTAAAATTCTATAAGAAAATCATTCATTTTCTTTTCCTAAAAAGTTTACGTATTCCTCACAACATAATCTCGCAATATCTCTAACTCTTTTAATATATTCTGATCTTTCTGAAACACTTAAAACACCTCTCGAGTCTAATAAATTAAAAAAGTGACTCGCTTTAATACATTTTTCATATGCAGGGTATATAAGAGAATTATTAAGTAAATGCTTTGCTTCTTCTTCTGCAGTAGAGAAATAGGTTTTCAAATTTTCTATATTAGCATAATTAAAATTATAATAGGATTGATCAATTTCATTCTTATAACAAATATCTTTATAAGATATCCCATTATTATTCCAATTTAGTTCAAAAATTGTCTCTTTTTTTTGTATTAACATTGCCAATCTTTCCAGCCCATAGGTAATCTCTCCAGTGATTGGAGTACAATCAAGTCCTCCAATTTGTTGAAAATAAGTAAATTGAGTAACTTCCATGCCATTACACCATACTTCCCATCCTAAACCCCAGGCACCTAATGTTGGACTTTCCCAATCGTCTTCTACAAATCTAATATCGTTGTCGTCACTTGTTATTCCTAAATAAAGCAAGCTGTCTAAGTACATTTTTTGCATATTTATTGGAGATGGCTTTAAGACCACTTGAAACTGATAATACTGTTGGATTCTATTAGGATTTTCTGCATATCTGCCATCTGCAGGCCTTCTACAGCTTTGTACATAAGCACAGTTCCAATGTTTCTGTCCCAAACTTCTGAGTAGTGTTGCGGGATGAAAAGTACCTGCACCTACTTCGAGGTCTATAGGTTGAAGCAAAATACAGCCTTTGCTTTGCCAGTACTCTTGTAATTTTAGAATAATATTTTCAAAACTATTATTTGATGATTTAAAAGACTTCATGTTAGTTAATTTTTTGTTCCGCAAACGGGGCATTCCTTTGATTTTTTATTACTATAAAAATTACCGCATTTAGAACACTCTATCAATGGTTCATAAGATTCATTTTGATCTTTATCATTTATATTAGTGTCTTCTTTAAGTTTTTTCTTTCTTTCAATAATTTTAAATATCTGCCAAATTACAAATATAATAACTAAAAGAACTGCTATTTTTGGAAAACTGAACCCAAACATTTAGTGGTTTGCTATTTAAAAACTTTATGGTTATAAGTCATATTTTGACCAAATTAATTTTTCCTCAATACTATTTAAAAAACTGTTAAACATATCTGCCCCTTTACTGTTAGAAAAAAACTTTTGCTTAATCCAAGATTGCTTTTTTGAAAAATCCTTAAATTTTACATCTTTTCCAAATTTTTTCTTCATTACTGAGTAATAATCACCTATATCATCTACTAAACCAAGATTTTTAGCTTGTCTACCACTCCAAATACCTGCATTAAAAATTTTATCATCGGGTGCTTTTATTCTTTTTCCTCTTCTTTTCTTAATCCAACTTATAAATTGATCATGTAGATCTTTTTGAATGTTTTTTATTTGGTCTATATCTTCTTTTTTTTCAGGTAAAAATGGGTCTAACATTCCTTTGTTTTTTCCCTGGGTGTAAACTCTTCTTTCTATTCCTAATCTTTTTATTGCTTCAACTGCTCCGAACCCTGATGAAATAACACCAATACTTCCTACTATAGAGCTTTCAATAGCATATATTTTATCGGCGGTACAACTCAGCCAGTATCCTCCTGATGCTGCTACATCTTCAATGAATGCATATACAGGAATCTCCTTTTCAAAAGAAAGTTCTCTAATTCTGTTTGATATTAAGGAAGATTGTACTGGTGATCCTCCAGGTGAGTTTATCAATAAAGCAACTGCTTTAACATTTTTAAAATTAAAAGCTTTTGTTAAAGAGTCTGAAAGATCATTAAGGTTTAGATTATTTCTGCTTCCTAATCTTCCCTCAGGTGAGATGATACCAGACAATTTAATTAACGATATAATTGGTGTTTTTGAGAAAAACAATTTTTATCCTTTCGTTATATGTTTAACCTAATTAGGTATAAACTAAAATAAATATAAATATTTAATATTATAGTGACATTTGTAAATAAAGTTATATCTTAATTATATATTTACTAGTATTATTATTCCACATAAAATTAACTGCATCTTGTTAGAATTAAATATAAAAAATAAAAAAACCTTAGCTCTTGATAATAATGAAGATTTAAGGGAAAAGACTCCTTACGAGTTTATAAAAGAAGATGTAAATGAAGTTAACAAGTTTATTATTAATAAATTAAGATCTGATGTACCTTTAATACCAATAATTTCTGAACACCTTCTTAAATCTGGGGGTAAGCGCATAAGACCATCATTAACTATACTTTTTTCTAAGTTATTTGGTTATCACTTTGGAAAAAGGCATATAGAGTTATCTTCTTGTATAGAATTAATTCATATGGCTTCTATTTTACATGATGATGTAATAGACGAAAGTAAGTTGAGAAGAGGAAGAGTTACAGCTAACAATCTCTGGGGCAATAAATCAAGTGTATTAGTAGGAGACTATCTTTTTAGCAAGTCTTTTCAAATTATAACTAGAGACAACGATTTTAATGTAATGAAAACTATAGCTGATGCCTCCCAACTTTTAGCTAAGGGAGAAGTTATGCAACTAAGTCTTACTAATAATTTGGATACTACTAAGGAGAAATACCTAAAAGTAATCGAAGGAAAAACCTCAGGTTTATTTTCCGCTGCATGTAAATTGGGCGGTATTATTACTAATCAGAATAAAGTGGTTATCAGTAAATTAAATTTATTTGGCAAGTACTTAGGTATTGCATTCCAAATTTTAGACGATGTGTTAGACTATGATAATTCTCCTAATAACTTTGGAAAAAAAATAGGAGACGACTTTAAAGAGGGAAAGGTAACCATACCTATTTTGATGGCTTACAACAAATCAAATAAAATTGAAAAGATTTTTTGGAAAAAAGTCATCGAAGATATGAATCAAAGTAATGGCGATTTTAAAAAATGCTTGGATATAATTGATAAATATAAATGTCTTGAAGATGCAAAAAATATAGCGGAATCTTATGCTCTGAAAGCTAGAGAAATACTAAATTCTTTTCCTAAAAATAATTTTAATTATGCTCTGCAAAAGATTTGTAATTTTGTTTTTAATAGAAAAAATTAAGTATAATTATGTTAAATTAAAGCTCATAACCTCATTTATATTTACCGCTTTTATTAAAATAAAATAAACGGAATTTATCTTAAGGTTTAATTTTTCTAAAGAAACTTTAGTAATACTCGCCTTTAAGCTTATATCATTAAATTGAAAATACAAAGTAGCAGTAACCTTACCAGCCTTAATATTCTTTAGTTTTAGCTTAAAATAATTCAGCGCGCTTATACTTTTTGGTAAAGATTTGCAAACTACCAAATCTGTTGACTTTATTCTAACTAGAACATTTTCTCCTTTCTTCAATTTTTTGCTAATAACAAGTAAATTATATTTTTTGAGATTAATAGTTGTGATACTGTTATTATTAATTTTTGTTACTTTTCCTTGTAAAAAATTATCTGAACTGTTTTCATCATACTCTTTATTAAAATAATTGAATGCATCTTCTTTTTTCCCTTGAAAAATAAGTCTTCCATTATTTAAAAAGTTAATTTTGTGTCCTACCAGAAAAGTTTCAGTGGATGAATGCGAAACGTATATTATAGGAATACTAAAATTTTCATAAACTTTCATTATGTATTTCAATAAATCATTTTTTTTCTCCTGATCTAACGAAGCTAGAGGTTCATCCATTATAATCAATTTGGGTTGTGATAAAAGTGCACGTCCAATTGCCACTCTCTGCTTTTCTCCACCAGACAAATTACGAGGATAACGCTCAATGAGAGTTTCTATTCTTAACAAATTTATTATTTCGTTTCTATTAAAATTTTTTTTATCTCCTTTAAAAAGCTTTTCACCGTACATTAAATTTTTTAGTACAGTTAAATGAGGAAATAATCTTGAATCTTGAAATACATAGCCAATATTTCTTTTATGAATAGGACAGAAATAATTCTCTTTTGTGCTATGTAGTGTGGTGTTGTTAATTTTAATATTTGCATAATCCGGCTTAATTAGTCCAGCGATACAATTTATTATAGACGTTTTTCCGGATCCCGATGGACCAAACAAGCAGTTGATACCATTAACTAATCTAAAATTCACCTTTAAATGAAAACTTCCCAATCTACTATCAATATTAATAATATTATTCATTTTCTTTTTTTGTTTTTAATACTTTTTCTAGAATTGTTTCTGAAAAAAGAATTGCTGACATGGAAACAATAATTGAAATAATAGTTAGTCTCATGGCCATAGCCTCACCATTTGGTATTTGTAAAAAAGTATAAATAGCCGCTGATATTGTTTGAGTTTCTCCTGGAATATTGGAAACAAAGGTAATAGTAGCGCCGAACTCTCCTAAGGCTCTAGCGAAACTTAAAGTGGCTCCTACTATTATTCCAGGTATAGAAATAGGAAGAGTTATTGTAAAAAAAACCTTGAAAGGTGAAGCTCCTAGAGTTTTAGCAGCACTTTCTATTTTTGTATCTATCATTTCTATAGCTAATTTAATGGATCGAACCATCAATGGAAATCCCATTATAGCACAGGCTAAAACTGCTCCTGTCCATTTAAATGCAAATGTAAAATTAAAGTTTTCTAGTAGAAATTTCCCTAGAGGTCCATTTTTTCCAAATAAAATTAAGAGCAGATATCCGGTAACCACTGGTGGAAGTATTAAAGGTAAATTAATAAAACTAATTAAAAGCTTTTTTAATGGAAAGTTTTTTCTTGCTAATATAAAACCAAACCATATTCCAAATGGTAGACTTGTGATAGCTGCTACTGTTGCAATCTTAAGAGAAATAACTATAACGCTAATTTCTTCTGCTGAAAAACTAATCATAGCTCACAATAAAACCCCATTTTGTAAAAATTTTTTTTGTTTTTTTATTCTTCAAGAAATTGTAAAAATTAATGGTTTTTTCTTTTTTATTTAATATTGTCATAGGATACTCAATTTTTGTATAATAAGATTTATCTAAATTATATATAATTTTTATTCTTTCATCGGCCATTGCATCAGATCTGTAAACAACACCATATTCAAGATCTCCTCTAGATACATAGCTCATTGCAGCTCTGACGTTTGGACTATTTGCTATATTAAACTTTACTGCATGCCAAATTTTTATATTTTTAAAGAATTCTTTTGCATAAATACCCGCTGGTACTGCATCAACCATAGCTAATGAGATTCTGGTTTTTGTTTCCAGAAAAGTCTTTTTAACGTTATTAAAGTATTTTTTTTCCTTTAAATTAAAATGTTCGTGATTAGTAACAGCGACTAAGGAGTTTCTCAGGAGAATATATCTATATTTTTCTAACACCAACCCCCTTTTTTCTAAATGTTCCATCCATTGTATATTAGCAGATATAAAAATATCTGGTTCAGCTCCATTTTTAATTTGTTGCGCTAATTGTGCAGTTCCTAAATAGACTTGTTTAATATGCAATGGTCTTTCTTTTTGATATAATTCAATAACTTCGCTTAAACTATCTTTAAGGCTAGCAGGAGCAAAAATCATAGCAGTTTGTTTATTCGGTTTGCTAAAAGATTGAGTAGCAATTAAGAAGAATAAACAAAAAGCAATATAGAATTTTTTTTTATAAGGTAAACTAATCCCTAACTTGCAAGAAGAATTGAATAGATTTTTTTTAGTAACTATTATACTTTTATTATACATAAACTTACATTTGAAAAAATAAATTGAAATTATTCTTAATAACCTATTTTTTTATAATATTAATAATATTAACAGTTGTCATTATTAATTATCTAGGCGTGGAGATTTAAAACTTTTATGATGTTGACAATTCTACGATTTTCTTTACTTTGATTTTTTTATTATAGGGTATACAGATTGTGAGTAAAATAAATGTTAATTGATAAAAATGAAGTTATCAGAAATAAACAGGATCAACTATGCGAGACCAAACAATGGAAAACTAGTAGGTGGAAGAATATTCATAGAGACTATTCTGTTGAGGATGTAAAAAAAATTAGTGGGTCAGTGAGAATCGAATATACCTTAGCAGATAGAGGTGCTAAAAAGTTATGGAATTTATTGATGTCAGAACCTTATATTAATACATTAGGAACTTACACGGGAAATATGGCAATACAACAAGCTAAGGCTGGTCTTAAAGCAATTTATGTATCTGGCTGGCAGGTAGCAGCCGATGCTAATTTATCAGGAAATATGTACCCCGATCAAAGCTTATATCCAGTAGATAGCGTTCCTAAGATAGTTGACAAAATTAACAGAGCTTTTCAAAGGGCTGATTTAATTCAACACCTGGAAAAAAATGAAAATATTACTTTAGAGAATATAGACTATTTTTTACCAATTATAGCAGATGCCGAAGCTGGATTTGGAGGAGCTTTAAATGCATTCGAATTAATGAAAACCATGATTGAGGCAGGAGCAGCAGGCGTACACTTTGAAGATCAACTCTCTTCTGAAAAAAAGTGTGGCCATTTAGGAGGCAAAGTATTAGTTCCTACTGCAACTTTTGAAAGAACACTAAATTCTGCTCGTTTAGCAAGTGATGTTTTGAATGTTCCAACAATTATTATGGCGAGAACCGATGCAAATGCTGCTAAGCTTATAACTAGTGATATTGATGAAAGAGACAAACCATTTTTAACAGGCGAAAGAACCGAGGAAGGATTTTATAGAATAAAAGGAGGAATTGATTGTGCAATAGCTAGAGGAAAAGCGTATAGTAAGTATGCAGATCTGATCTGGTGCGAAACTGATAAACCAGATATTGCAGAGGCAAGAAAATTTGCTGAAGCTATTAAAAATGATTTTCCAGATAAATTATTAGCTTATAACTGTTCACCTTCATTTAATTGGAAAAAAAATTTAAATGAATCAGAAATAAGTAAGTTTCAAAAAGAACTCGGAGCTATGGATTATAAATTTCAATTTATTACTTTAGCTGGTTTTCATAATCTAAATCTATCAACTTTTAATTTAGCAAAGGCTTATGCTGAAACAGGAATGACTGCTTACTCTGCATTACAAGATGAAGAGTTTTTAAAAGAAAAAGAAGGATATACTGCTACAAAACATCAAAGGGAAGTAGGTGTCAGTTATTTTGATAAAGTGGCTGAGGTTATATCTTCAGGAAAAAGTTCTACTACGGCTATGAAAGATTCTACTGAAACGGATCAATTTAATGAGTAACGAGAATTCAGATAAAAACATGCAAACAGTAAAAGGCGGTATTTTCGCCCAAGCTGATATTGATCTACTAAAGAAAAGTTTAGATTTTTATATTAAAAATAATAAAAGTCTTGATACCAAAGAACAATCAAAAATAAGCTTACTATTTCATAGATTAGGTAGAATGAGTTCAAGCTGAATTAAGAGTAATATGCTTTATACTGTTTAGCTACAGTATAGATCCAACCCTAGCCTCAATTTTTGAAGGCTTGTATATATTCAATATACAAATAGAGAAATTCACAAGTTATAACATCTTAATTATTCTAAAAAACTTGTATATTATGATTTATTTTTTATTTTTCTTGGTTATAATATCAATACTGAAAAGTAGGCAATCATGAATGAATTTAATTTTAACTCAGTGCCGAATATAATATCAGGCTCTGGAAAGCTAAACGAATTAGTAAATATTTGTACCAATAATGAAATTTTTAAACCACTTCTAGTTTCTGATGTAGGAATTAAAACCCAAGGGTATATTAAACTAGCAAGCTCAATACTAAAGGAAAAAAATTTAGAATTATGTGTTTTTGATGATGTAAAAGCAGATCCTCCTGAAAAGAATATCTTTGACGCGGTAAATATTTTCAAAAAAAATAATTGTGATGCAGTGATAGGACTGGGAGGAGGAAGCTCTATGGATGTAGCAAAAGCAGTATCATACTTTGCTGCAAATGAAACGGATATTAAAAATTGTTATGGAGTCGGAAAGCTAAAATCTGAAAGAATGCCATTAATACAAATTCCTACTACCGCAGGTACTGGGTCAGAAGTAACTAATATAGCGATCTTTACCCTGGATAACGAACAAAAAATGGGAATTGTTGATCCACTTTTATACTCAGATTTTGTAATATTAGATGCAAATTTAACTTTAAAGCTACCCAGCAATATTACGGCTTACTCAGGCATTGATGCGATGGTACATGCAATAGAAGCCTACACTACAAAAATAAAAAAAAATCCTATTTCAGACTCTTTAGCCAAACAAGCTTTGTATTTATTGGGAAAAAATATAAAAGTCGTCCATAGAGAACCAAATAATCTAAAAGCAAGAGAAAGTATGCTTCTCGGTTCAACATTAGCAGGTATGGCTTTTACAAATGCTCCATGTGCTGGAGTTCATGCTCTTGCCTACCCAGTAGGAGCCTTATTCAAAGTTCCACACGGACTGTCTAATTCATTAGTTTTACCTGAAGTGATAAAATTCAACTCTTCTCATGTCAATCATCTTTATGTTGAAATTGCAGACTTATGTTTTCCTGAGCTTAAAAATAAAAAAATAGAAATTAATGATTTTATTTTGGCGATATACAAATTGATAGAAGATTTAAAGATACCTAAAAAATTAAGTGAAGTAGGTGTAAGTCATAATGACATACCAAAACTGGCAAGAGACGCAATGAAGCAAGAAAGATTACTAATAAATAATCCTGTTAAAATTGAATATGAAAATGCAATTAAAATATACGAAGCGACCCTTTAAAAAAACTTTAGATAGACTATTATCTCATGCAATATTAGATCCTTTAAAATTTTTGGTTTTTGCTTGTTAATGGTAAAGAGTCTAATATTATTTTTTGTAAACCCTGTAATTATTATAACTATTTTATTTTTGATAGGCTTTTTTTCTGTAAAGTTAAAAACAAAAGTAAAATTTTTTTTTTTAGGACTTATTATATTTTTAGTTTCTAGTTTACATATTTTCTCATTTATATTTAGTTATCCGCTGGTTAATTTAGTAAAGACTGCAGAAAAAGAGAATATAGAAAATATTAAATCTGTGATTGTGTTGTCCGCAGGTATAAAAAAAAACATACTAGGCGATTGGGTGCCTAGTCTAACTTCTAGTGATAGAACTCTGCTTGGCAAATATTATGCTGACAGACTTTCTGTACCATTGGTAATATCAGGAGGAGTAACTAAAGAAAAAGCTTTACCTGAAGCTGTTGTTATTAAAAATTAT
>JAYYAX010000030.1:0-6897 GCA_036042925.1 Pseudomonadota bacterium | reverse complement strand
GATAATACATTAAAAAATAATAATATACAAATTCTGGATAAAATTTCTAATCAAAAAGAATTTAGTATAGAAGTTTTAAAACTAATAAATGATGTCATAGATCAAAATGTACAAAATGACAAAAATAATAATGAAAAAAATGATGATAATAGTGAAGAACAGCAAAACTTAGACCAAGAAACAAAAAAACAAACCGATGAATATCAAAGCTTTGAAATAACTGATACATCTGAAAGTCAAAGTACAGAGAGTTTAGAAAATGAGGAATCTCTAAATGAAGTAAGTAGTGAAGAGGAAAGTTCTGATTATAGTTCATCCTCAGGTAATGATTTTAAAGATAATATAGATACTCATTTTAAATATTCTATATATACTAAAAAGTTCGATATTATTAGTAATGCCGATAAACTTTGCGACGCCGAAGAAGCTTCAAAACTTAGAAAACAGCTTGATAAACAGACTGAAAAATTAGACTCAACCATCACAATTTTAGCCAATAAACTTCAAAGGAAACTTTTATCAAAACAAAATAGATGGTGGGAATTTGATCTAGAAGAAGGTATCCTTGATAGTGGCAAACTAGCCAGAATAATAACCACTCCAGAAAGTTCTTTATCATATAAAAAAGAAAAAGAGACTGAGTTTAAAGATACAGTTGTCTCACTTTTAATAGATAACTCCGGCTCGATGAGAGGAAGGCCTATTACAATTGCAGCAATTTCTACTGATATTCTTACTAGAACCTTAGAAAGATGCGGTATTAAAGTTGAGGTTTTAGGTTTTACTACTAGAACATGGAAAGGAGGAAAAGCAAGAGATACCTGGATTAAAGAAAATAAACCAAAATCACCGGGAAGACTAAATGAACTACTCCATATAATATATAAAAATGCAGACGCACCAGTAAGAAGAACAAAAAAAAATTTTGGTATAATGTTAAAGGAGGGGCTTTTAAAAGAGAATATAGATGGAGAAGCTCTTGATTGGGCCTATAAAAGATTAAATGCTCGCTCAGAAAAAAGAAAAATATTGATGGTGATATCTGATGGAGCACCAGTAGATGATAGTACTTTATCTTCTAATAAAAGCAATTACTTAGACAATCACTTAAAATATATCATAAAATCTATAGAAAAAAGAGGTTCTGTAGAGCTATTAGCAATTGGCATTGGTCACGATGTTACTAGGTACTATGCCAAAGCTGTTACAATATTAGATGTTGATAATCTAGGTAGCGTTATGTCTAAGCAGTTAATTAATCTTTTTTGAGTTATCTTGAGAAGTTGCTTTAAATATACTTTTCTTGTACCTTTTTGCATTACTTGAAAGGTTTTTACTAATAGCCTTAAGTAAAAAGCTATCTATTCCACCATTTTTTTCGATCGTTCTTAGCGTAGAAGTAGCTATCCTAAATTTTAATTTTTTTCCTAGTTTATCACTATATAAACTTACATTTTGAAGATTTGGAATAAACCTTCTTTTAGTCTTATTATTTGCGTGACTAACATTATTTCCAGTAATTACTAATTTTCCTGTAAGATCACATTTTCTTGTCATTATTATTCTCCGATAAATGAAACTAATATATATTTATTAATCCATCAACTATAAAATTTATATATTAGATTTTTTTCCATACTTTATTAAATTTAAAATTTTATAACATGCATTAACTATGTTTGTTCCAGGTCCAAATATTTCTGAGACCCCTAAATCTTTTAATTTATTGATATCTTTTTTGGGAATTACTCCACCACATATTACTATATAATTATTTTTATTAGATTTTGAAAGATTCATAAAATCGGTGACTAATGTCATATGAGCTGCCGCGTGACTTGATATACCAACTACATCAGGCTTCATCTTATCGGCTTCTTTTATTAACTCCTCAGGAGTCAAAAATAATTTAGTAATTTGAGTATCAAAACCTAAATCAGAAAAAGAAGAAGCAATTACCTTCGCTCCTCTATCATGACCATCTTGTCCCAACTTAGCAACTAACATCTTAGGTTTACGCCTCTCTTCTCTTGTAAATTTATTAATACTTTCTTTAATGTCTTCAATTTTAACGTTATCGCTAAAACTTTTGTTATATACGTCTTTTGTTATATTCAAGTTTTCTTGATATCTTCCAAATACTTTTTCTAAAGCATGAGAAATTTCACCTATCGTGGCACGCTCTCTTGCAGCAGCAATGCTTAATTCTAATAAATTTCCTCTCTTTTCTTTTGCCGCTCTGGTTAAAGACCTTAAGGCCTTTTTACATTTTTCTTCGTCTCTATTATTTTTTATTTTTGTTATTGAACTAATTTGTTCTCTTCTTACTTCTGTGTTATCTATTTCAAGTATATCAAATTCTTTTTCGTTCTCGTTGATAAACTTATTTACCCCAACTATAATTTCTTCTTCACTGTCAATCTTCGCTTGTTTTTTTATTGCTGACTCTTCAATTAATTTATTTGGATAGCCATTTTCTATAGCCTTAGTCATACCTCCTAATTCTAAAATTTCATCTATAAGTTTCTCTGCATGCACTATTAATGAGTTAGTTAAGCTTTCAACATAATAGCTGCCTGCTAAAGGATCTACAGTTCTAGTTATGCTTGTTTCATTTTGTAATATTAGTTGAGTGTTTCTTGCTATTCTTGAAGACATTTCTGTCGGTAATGCAACTGCTTCATCAAAAGAATTTGTGTGCAATGATTGTGTTCCCCCCATAACTGCTGCCATAGCTTCAACAGTTGTTCTCACTATATTATTGTAAGCGTCTTTTTCAGTTAGGGATACACCAGATGTTTGGCAATGAGTTCTTAAAGTTAATGATTTTAAATTTTGAGGATCAAATATCTGCTTCATTTTTTTTGCCCAGAGAAATCTGGCTGCTCTAAGTTTTGATACTTCCATAAAAAAATTCATTCCAATTGCGAAAAAGAATGACAACCTTGGTGCAAAATCATCAACTTTAAGTCCATTATTTATAGCAGTCTTTACATACTCTAAACCGTCTGCAATAGTAAAAGCTAACTCTTGAACTTGATTTGCTCCAGCTTCCTGCATATGGTAACCTGAAATTGAAATCGAATTAAATTTTGGCATATTTTTAGAAGTGAATTCGATAATATCTGAAATAATCCTCATAGAACTTTCTGGGGGGTAGATATATGTATTGCGAACCAAAAACTCTTTCAATATATCATTTTGAATAGTTCCTGATAATAGTTTCATTGCTACTCCCTGCTCTTCCGCAGCTACTATATAAGAAGACAGTATTGGTAAAACTGCTCCATTCATTGTCATAGAAACACTCATTTGTTCTAGCGGTATTTCATTAAATAAAACTTTCATGTCTTCCACAGAGTCTATAGCAACTCCTGCTTTACCAACATCACCTATGACTCTAGGATGGTCACTATCATAACCTCTGTGAGTTGCAAGATCGAATGCAATAGATAATCCCTTTTGGCCACCTTTTAGAGCTTTTTTATAAAAAGCATTAGACTCTTTTGCTGTAGAAAAGCCAGCATATTGCCTAATTGTCCAGGGTCGCCCCGAATACATAGTTGCTTTAGGCCCTCGAACGAAAGGAGGAAAGCCGGGCATAGTATTTAGATGTTCTAACCCTTCTAAATCATCTTTTGTATATAATGCTTTTATTTGTATTCCTTCTTCAGATTTCCAGCTTAGATTTTCTTTTCCGTTGCTACCCTTATTTTTTAATTCTTTATTAGCAAGTTCATTCCAGTCATCAAGCGTTTTATTTGAAAACTTAACCATTAAGCATCTTCTTTCGAATGCCAGGGTAATTGAGAAAACGGAATACCTTCCTCTGCAAGTTCTTGAGCTTCTTTTTCTGTAGATTCACCTCTTATTGGTCTAGATTTAGTCTCCCCATAATAAATTTTTCTAGCTTCTTCAGCAAAGTTTTTTCCTACATTATCTGTATTTTTTTCAATATATTTTTTAAATTTCTTAATTTGATTTTCCAAATTATTTTGTGCTAAATTTTTTTCATTGTTCTTTTTACTATTTTTAGAAGTACTTTTAGTATTGATATTTGGAGCCATTAAAGATTTCTGTATTTTTGTACTATTACAATAAGGACATATTATCATCTTATTTTTTAACTGCTCCTCATAGTTTTCACTTGAAGCGAACCAGCACTCAAATTTATGGTTTTTGTCACACTGTAAATCAAATAATATCATTTTCTTTATATAGTAATATTAATATACATATTGTTATATATTATATATTTTACAATAGAAACTATGAATAAAGTATCAAAATGGGTTAAATATTGCTTAGAAGCACTTCCTTTCAAAAATGGCTATGTCTTAGACTTAGCATGTGGTAAAGGCAGACACTCAATATTTTTATCAAATTTGGGATACAATGTATTATCAGTAGATATTGATGAGTATAAACTGAATTGTTTTAATGGAAAATTAATAAAAAAAAAAGTTGTAGATGTTGAAGATGTTAATAATTGGCCTTTGGAAAAAAAAAATTTTAACGCCATTATAGTTACTAACTTTTTGAACAGAGAAATATTTCCTTTTATTATAAAATCTATTAAAAAAGAAGGATATCTGATATATGAAACATTTAGTGAAGGACATCAAAAAATTGGAAAACCTACTAACCCTAAATATATTTTAAAGCCAAGAGAACTTTTACGATTAAGCAATAAAATGCAGTTAGTAGCCTACGAAAATATTTATATAAAAAATCCTTCAAATCATTTATTTCAACAACGTATTTTAGCCAAAAATGTTTGATAAAAAAAAAATTAGACTTAATCATATTAAATCTTTTAATAAAAAATATAAAAGAGCTATTGATTTTTTTGAAACTATTTCTGAAATTTTAATAGAAAAAGTGTTTGATGAAAATCAAGACTTTAGAAGTAAAAATATTTTAGAAATAGCTGCTAGAAATGATATTTTAAGAAATAAAATATATTATAAAGGTTTCCAATTAAATTATTTTCAAACCTGTTTATCAGAAAAAATTTTAGTAAAAAACAATAAAAGAGTGGTATCAAATTTAAATGATATAGTTTTTAAAAAAGAATTTTTTGACTTCTGTTTTAGTCTATTATCTTTAAACAGCAGCGATAGTATTCCATTAATATTAAAAAATATACATACCATACTTAAAAGTGATGGTGTTTTTGTAAGCGTATTTCCATCGGATGAAAGCTTTAAAGAGTTTAAATCTTATTTTATAGATTTTTTTAAGCCAGAACAAAATTATAATTTTAATCCTTTGTTTGATATGCAGACATTAGGAAATTTATGTTCCGCCGCAGGCTTCAAAAATGTAATCGTGGATAAAGAAAGTTTTCAATTTAATATAACAAAGCCTGAAGAAGTATGGAACTTTATAAGACATGTAGGAGAAAGTAATTATCTATTAAAAAGGAAAAAATTTATTGTTCAAAAATCTTTATTCAAAGAATTTTGTATTAGATATAATAATGAATTAAAAGAAGGAAACTTAAAAAAAAATACTTTATCTATTTATTATTTAATAGGAAAGAAATAGTTAGCTTCTATAATCAGCATTGATTTCTATATATTTTTTTGTTAGATCACATGTCCATACGTTAGAAACAAATTTACCACAGTTTAAATCTACTTCTATCTTAATTTCATTTTTTTTTAAATATTCAGATACGGGTTCCTCATTATAATTTTTTTTTAGTTTTCCTTTTTTTAATATTAGGTTTTTTCCAAACTTTAAAGAAATATTATTCTGATCTAATTTTGCTTTTGATTTTCCTATTGCCATTATTATCCTTCCCCAATTTGCATCCTCTCCGGCAATAGCAGTTTTAACTAAAGGCGAATTAGCTATAGATAAAGCAACATTTTTAGCATCTATATAACTTTGTGCTCCTAATACATTGACTTCTATAATCTTGGTTGCTCCTTCTCCGTCATAAATTATTTTTTTTGCTAGCTCTATTGCTAACCACTGTAAATCTTTTTTAAATTTATCAAGTATTTTATCCTTAATAGTTTTAACCTTATTTGAAATTTTTCTAGTCGAAAAAAAACAAACCATATCATTAGTTGACATATCGCTATCCACTGTAATACTGTTGAAAGACTTTTCATTAACCTCAATCAATAACCCTTTTAAAATTTTTGATGAAAAATCAGCATCTGTAAAAATATATCCTAACATTGTCGCCATATCTGGAGCTATCATCCCTGATCCTTTAGCAATACCAATTAGGTTTACTTCTTTATTTCCAATTCTGGTTTTCTTATATATTCCTTTTGGAAATGTATCAGTAGTCATTATAGACCTTGCAAAACTTTCCCAGTTCATATTCTTTTTTTCTATCAACTTTTCAATAAGTTTATTCAAAGTTATCATTATCTTTTTAAGAGGTAATTGCTCTCCTATAACTCCTGTTGAAGATATTATTACTTCTTTTTTTTTACAGTTAAACTCATGCGACAGAAATTTTATTATGCTTTTCAAATTTAAGTATCCTTGTTCTCCTGTATAAGCATTAGCGTTACCTGAGTTAACCATGAGAACCTTTACTTTTGATATATTTTTATTTTCTTTCAACCACTTTATATTAGCTGCAAAAGTCTTTGATTTGGTTGTAACATATGCAACGTTTGCATAGTTGTTAAAAATAATTATTGCCAAATCCAATCTTGATCTACTTTTTATATTTGCTTTACCGCATATAATATCTACATTTTCTATAGTTGGTATTTTAGGGAAGTTTTTATAAAACATTTTTTTCATAATATTTATTTGAATATTTATATACTAATGATATTTCTTATAATATAAATTACAAAATTAAAAATATAATTATCTCAAATGTTAAATTTTTTAAAAAATAGTTTCTTTATTAATCCAAAT